>JBGSVU010000112.1:0-22225 GCA_041752775.1 Pirellulaceae bacterium
CTGGAAGTCGCGACGAGTTCAACCGGGGAGGGTACTGTCCTCGTTAACGGCAGCGGATCAAGTCTGGTGGCGAATGCGGTCAGAATCGGCAACGGGCCCGGGATTCGCGGACTGATTGAGGTTCAGAATGGAGCCAGTATGACGGCGCAGTCCATTCTGCTGGACGGTGACAGTGTGGATTCCTCAACGCTGGCGATCCGTGACGTCGGGTCAGCACTGAATGCAAACTCCCTTTCCCTGACTGGCAACGAGTCCCGCATGAGCGTCGAACAGGGAGCGGTCGCTGTGATCAGTGGACCCGTTACCTTGTCGTCTGGTTTTGGCGGAAATCCCCGTCTGTCGGTAATCGATTCACAGTTTACAAGTCATGGCGGAATCCAGAACTTCCTCGGCAGTCTCGTTTTCAGTGACAGTCTGGTTGATTCAGATATTAACAACACTGCAAATGGTCATCTGCAGTTCATTCAGGGCGTTGGCGCCGGAACGCAACTGACCGGCAACCTGAACAACACGGGAAGCGTTGTGGTCGACACTGCGGCTGGCCCTGCGGTAATCCTCGGCGACTTCGTCCAGAATGGCGACCTGACAATCAGTGGAAACAGCGAACTGGTGGTCGAGGGTGCCTTTGAAGGAACTAGTGGCTTTGCCGGTGGCGGCACGTTGATGATCGAGGGTACTCTGGAACCGGGAAACCCGATCGCAAGTGTTTTTATGGGCGGCAACCTGGTACTGTCGTCGCTGACCTTGACACAGATCGAACTGCAGGGAACAGCCCCCGGAGAATTTGATCAACTGAACATTGCCGGTGATTTCACCCTGAATGACAGTTTTCTGGATGTCACCCTGACAGGCAACCACCTGCTGGGCATGGGCCAAGAGTACCTGATTGCGGAAATTGGAGGCAATCGAAACGGCTTCTGGAACGGGCTTGGCGAAGACAGCCTCGTGGGCGTGTTCAGTGGCCAGTCATTGTACATAACGTATTTGGCCGGAGACGGAAACGATATTGCGTTGTACACCTCAGCCATCCCGGAACCGGGTGCCACTGGCCTTTTGGTCGTACTCGGCATGGGACTGTTTTTGCGGCGACGTTCGAAAACGTCAACATGACGGCAACCGCTGCGCCGGATTCTCTGGTTGACCGAACCGCGGAGCGACAGGTGTCTCGATGTTAAGATTTGAACAATACCAGGCTGCCCGGCAACGGGCACTTTTTCACGGTCAGGTCCGGATCCTGACCGTGGCGACCGAAGTGCGGACACCGGGACAAGCCTCGGTCGAAGCCGGAATCGTGAAAATATTTCGCGGACCGCCGCCGTTTTTACCTGGCGCCGAAGTCCGCTTCGATGTCAGCGTCCTGTCGGGTGACGAGCCGCTGGAACAGATTCCGCTCGGGGGGACAATCTGGACCAACCTGACGGCGCTGCGAGCTGCCAGCTACCTCGAAGTGTTTCTGAACGGGAACCCGCCCGAGTGCGAGATCGCACTGTGGCAGCAACGAATTATCGATCAACCGTCCGACCGACCGCAAACGCCCGCAGCACACCTTTAGGGTCCGTTCCGGAGCAACCGGACGAGTGTGGGCAACCTGTTCAGTTGTTGACTCAAAAGGCGGGGATCCGGTTCCCGGTCATACATGTACAACGCTGGCTTTTGGTTTTAGGCCGACCTGCCGACACAGGAGCATTTTTTGCGATGTTACTGGATTCCCGCCTGCTGCTCGTGACTGATGATGGATTCTCCACGGGCCAGCCCCAGGGCAACACGTGGTCGATTCCAGCTGGAGAACACTGTTTTGTCCATGGCATTGCCGACTGGAATCCAGTCCACGCAGTCAATGGATCCGACCTCTGTACGGGCGAAGGTGACATGTCGATCGATCCATCGCACCAGTCTTCCGAAATGTGTGAACCTCCATACCCCTGTGGTGAGGACTGTGTTTGCCAACCCTGCACGGTTTGCATGTCCGAGGAGCCCCCCGAAGAAAAAATCCGGATCAGGGCATCGATTTTTTTTGATGGAACCGGCAACAACCGGACCAATACGCGCGCGGGGTCAAGCTTCGAACCGGAGGGTGATGGTTTAGCTGGAACGGCCAGCTATGCAAACGACGTTTCCAACGTAGCCAGGCTGGAATGGTTACTCGATCGTCATTCCGGCGTCGATATTTCCATCAAGATGTACGTGGAAGGGATGGGAACATCGAACCTTGAGTCCGACTCCATTGAGGGAATGGTGTTTGGTGAAGGGGTTACTGGCGTAGTCGCGAGAGTACGGCTGGCCATGCGGAGACTGCTAGGCAGGATTCGCCATCTTTCCTGCCGCAAAATTGAAATCCTGCAGCTGGATGCTTTCGGATTCAGTCGGGGAGCGGCGGCGGCCCGACACTTCGTCTGGCGCTGCATCCATCGGGGACAAATTGGGTTGGCCAGCAAGTTGCGGCGGGAAGGATTTGAGGTTGAAAAAATTGAATTTGTTTTTGTCGGGTTGTTTGACACGGTCGCCTCGTGGGGTATGGATCATGACAATGACACCTCGCAACTGAATCTCGACGCGATCGTAAATGCCCGGCATGTCGTTCAGTTGGCCGCAGCTGAAGAGCACCGCAAAAATTTCCCCTCGACCAGCATCGCCAGCAAAGGGAGCCGCGAAATTTTCTGCCCTGGAGTCCATTCTGATGTAGGTGGTGGCTACAACGATCGCATGTCCGAAGATCTGGTCGTCTACTCCCTGCCTCCCAGTCAATTCACCATTCCGGGAGTGTTGAGCAGCGGAGAGGAAGCCAGGTTCAGATCGGCGAAGGAATGGTTGACCAGCCGTGGATGGTACCGCGATTCGGAAATTCAGCAGAGCAGTTGGACCAGGCAACTGACGGTAACCAGATCCGGCATCAGAAACAAATATACCCATATTCCCCTGCAGATCATGGCGGAATATGGCAGAGTTGACGGACAACTGAACTTCTGTCCCCTACTCGAAACCCGCTACACCTTTCCACCCGGAATTGCCTGGGTCAAGGAAGAAATCATCAGGGCCCAGCCTTCCAGCCCGGCCTACTGGATGGACAGGACGGATCAGCGCATGAAAGATCTTCGCCATGCTTTCTTTCACTTTTCGGCCCACTATGGAACTGTTGCAGGACTGATTCATCCCATGATACCGAATTTTGTCGACAATCACCGTCAACGGGAAATCATTGCCGGATAGGCCTGCTCGCAGCACAACGTCAGGTCGAAGGGACAGGGCCGACGGCCCTTGCTGGCAACAGACGATCAGAAAACCCATGATGAAATTCGAATGGCTGCCAACTGAATGCGCTGATGAACGATTTCCGATGCAAATCGTTCATGGGGATTTCATTTTTCCCGACGGCTCGCGCCTGTATATCCCGGAGAACGGGATCATCAACAACGGATGGGGCGAGTTGGGTTCCAGCCATCTGGTCGGTAATCCCCTCAAACCGCTTCCCGGCCGGCTGGATATCACCTGGTTTTCATTTGCCGAAAACCGGTTTTATTCAGGTGTTTTCAACCTCAACGTGAGGCGGCTGACGCGACTTTTTGAACAGGGGATTACAAGTCCCACTTCTGGCGAGAAGGCCGTCTTTGACAGAATCATCGTCGGGCTGGCTCCCGAAGGCGGAGTTACAACCTGGGTTTCTGGCGAGGGCATCGTCCTCGGGCTGCAGAATTTTCAGGCCAACCTCGCCGAAATCGACTGGAGAAAAATACTCGACAATGAGGCGGTCTCGCGAGTCGACTATGTTGCCATGGTGCTTGAATCCAGATTGAATTCCCCAGCCCATGAACGCCTTCGCAAACAGGGACTTCCGCCGGGGCACTGGGCAAGAATCCTTTCCCGCCGGAAATGGACGTTTGAGATCGCCGGTGCTGAGGCTGTACAGTTCTGGCTTCGTACTGTTGATGGCCAAAGGGAATTCACAGTTCCGGGCAAAATCAACGCTGGCTCGACCAATGGCAGTTTGCCCAAAGACGTCAAGCTGAACTGGAAAAGTGCTGGAGGAATTCGCTACACCTTCAACATTTCGTTTGATGAGACCGAGATTTTCGCGGCTTTTGCCAAACTGCAGGAGTTGGCACCGGACGAATCACTGAAAATTCTGTTTGAAATCAGTGAAACGGCATTTTCAGTCACAATTTCTGTTCACACGTCCTCGTATGTGGTTCAATTGCTGAAGATCCTGTCGAAAGTTTTTCGGGTCTGACGTGCGTCCGCTCCCGACCTCGTTGAGGTTAACCTTCACGGCCAGAAAAGTGGCTTTACCATAATTTTACCAACCCGGGAAAACCCAGGAGACATTGATCGTGTATCGAATGCGACCCGAACAGATCGCCGCGTTCAGCAGCGACAGGATCCGCGCGTTTGTCGGGAAAACACTTCCCTTCCTGGAAGCCAACGCCCCCAACTGGTGTGCAAAACACTCAATGATCGAACGAGAGCAGTTTGTCATGGATTCGATTGAGTTCGCGCGCAGGCATGAACTGTTTCAGGAAATCAGTATTCAAAGGCTGATTTTTTTTCAGATTCGTTTCAGCGCCTATTTCCCACTGTCCGAATTCCGGAGTGGGCAACTGGCCCGGAAGGAGTTTGCAGAAAAATACCGGCTCGATGCACTTCGCGCCAGCTTCGAGAATTCGTTCGATCCGACGGTGGTTGAACTGGAGCTGAGACCGGATTGAAGCTGTGTGGAAACGGCCGGTGACAGCTTTTGGGCCGGGACGGGCGGAAATACCGGTCTTTTCTGTAAAATGCGGTGCGCTGGCCGGGATTTGAGTCTGCTATTCGATGTGGGTTTTATGCATCGGAGCTGGTTCTTCGATCTCTGGGGCGTCCACGATACCGATCAGTTGATACATTGACAAAGGGAGGACAGGGCAATGGAGGGAAGTAAACTGGGCACCACTGCAAGGGCCAAACCTGACCCAACACGACCCCAGAGTTTTCCTGCGTTTTTCAGTTTGTCCAACAGACGAAATTCCATTTCCCGCTGAATCAGGACCCTGAGGCGGAATTTGCAACGGCGGGAATCCAGATGAATTTATCTCCAGAACAGTTTGATGTGTTTCTTTCCTGCCCGATGGCCAGTGTCCGCAGCCGGACCCAGTATGAAGAAATCCGCCGCAACGCGCTGACCATCCAGCAATGCCTGCAGGACGACTGCGGCCTGTCGGTGTACTTTGCCGGCTCCGGCGTCGAGAGCCGGGAGAACTTCGACGAGCCCGACTTTTCCTTTGTGCGGGACCGCGACGCGCTGGTCCATTCCAGGTACTTTCTGCTGTACTATCCCAGTCGAATCGTCTCCAGCGTCCTGGTCGAAGCTGGCATGGCGATCGCCCTGGAAAAGAAGGCCGTCTATTTTGTCCACGACCGCAAGCATCTGCCCTTCATGCTGCAGCATCTGGATCGCGTCAGTGCCACAAAGATCTACGAAACGAAAAGCCTGGACCGGATCGTCAAATTGCTGTCGGACCACAAATCAAATCTGTTCGAGCCCTGGATTGAACCACCGGCGACCACGCATAATCCGAATTTGCTGACGACCCGTTCGGATCTGGGCGCTGCCGGAAACGTTCTTGCAGCGGGCAGAACGCTGGGGCCTTACACACTGGTCAAACGGCTCGGGAACGGAGCATTCGGTACGGTCTGGCTGGCGGAGCGACGTTCCAGTCTGGCGACAACACTGTTTGCCCTGAAATTCCCCCACAGTACCAGCCTGGACCTGCCGGCGGTCAGAAAGGAAGTCCAGATCTGGTCGCGTGTTTCAGGGCATCCCAACATTCTGCCGGTGATCGAAGCCGATTTTTTTGACCAGCATCTGGTGATCGTCAGCGAATACGCGCCCGATGGCTCTTTGGCGGACTGGATCAGCAGGAATTGGCGCAGGGAAACTGCTGTGGCTTTTACTCTGGCGATGGCACGCGGAATGTTGCAGGGACTGGCCCATTTGCACAATCACTCGATGGTCCATCGCGATTTGAAACCAGGCAACGTGTTGTTGCAGGGCAGCCTGCCGAAGATCGCCGATTTCGGGCTGGCGCGACTGCTGGAATCGACCGAGCAGTCGGTCAGTGTGGGTGGCACTCCCGCGTATATGGCTCCAGAAGCCTGGGAAGGGCAACGCTCGGAACAGAGCGATTTGTGGTCGCTGGGTGTGATTCTGTTCGAGCTCGCCTCTGGCCAGAAGCCGTTTCAGGAGAAGGAACTGTACCAGCTGACGCATTCGATCCAGACCAGAATGCCACCGCCACTTCCCGAAGCGGTGCCCGCCGAACTGCAGGCACTGATCCTGCGCGCGCTGGAGAAAAATCCGGACCGGCGTCACCCGTCAGCCACTGCCATGCTCGCGGAGCTGACCCGGATCGAAACGTCGTTACGTTGAACGTCTTACAACACAGGAGATGACCATGGCAGTGCGGCGACATGTGACGGCCAGTATGGCTGATGTGGATCGTTTGCGAAGCGTATTCACGGGACTGCTGGGCGAGTCATTTCAGGCGGTTCCCGTCGAGTCGACCGGCGTCTGGAATTTCTTTGTGACCAGTGTCTGGGGTGTGGACAGCTCAAAACTTTTTGAGGGCCTGCAACAGCTGGCTGCCACCGGCCTGCAATGCACGACGGAGGACGGATCACGCTGGTACCTGAGTTTGATCCAGCCCGGCCACGAGATGGTGCAGTTCATGCACGAGTTTCATCTTTTCCGGTCCGAGCAAGCGCCCGATGAACAGGTCGAACCGCCGGAGGAAGAGCCCGTGGATCCGCGTCTGGCTTTTCTGGAGCCTGATCCGCTGCCGAAAGAATTGCAACGGCCCTGGTCGCAATTTGACAGGGTCGCGGACGACTACGAACAGATGCGGCTGCCGATCGCCATGGCGTTTCGGGACTCGGTGGCGGGTTTGAACTACGGGGAAGCCATCAATCGCTTTCGCCAGTACGAATCACAGCGGATGCTGAACGCCTTACACCATGCGGGAATCAGATTCGACCAGCGGGAATTTCTCGATGCGCTGCTGTGGCGGTCGGCTTCGGCCAGGGAACGTGATTCGGATATCGGAAATCTGCCACGTGTCCTGCTGGCTCTCGGAATCGGCGGCAGCATGCAGGCCTATGTTCGCGAGTGCGAGCAGACTGACGACGCAGGTGGCGAATCGGAAAGCGATGCGGGTGGCGAAATCAGTGGTAACGGTAATCATATCGGTGAATTCGACAATGACGACGAGGTCGACGACGAAGAAAACGAAGAGTTTGCAGGCGACGAGTTCGACGATGATTCCGGTGAAGTTTCAAGTGAAGAAGACGCTGCCGGAATTGCCGAAGCCGAACTGCAGATGGAACAAATGCAGCGCGATTTCCAACGGAATCGAAATCAGGCGAGGTCAGCGAACAAGGCTGTTGCCAACACGGCTTTTCCGCTGATCGATAAAACGGTGGCGGCCGCCGGTCAGGTTCAGCCAGTTCCCGTCGATGGCGGACCTGTGGGCTTGTCGCCGCCTGAGATTCCGGTCCTGCATGAGTTTGCGAGTGCTGTTCTTGTGGATGCAGATCCTGCGGCCGTGATCCGGATCCTGCCACCGGTTGAGTTTGATTTGAGCAGGATTGCAATTGAAAAAAGCGTTCCGGAGTTTCTGGAGGCCAGACCGGTTCCCGGCGGATGGCAGGTCGGCATCCAGTCGCTGAACTTTGCGGCAGCACCGAAAGAAGGCGAATGGCAGGAAGATCACCTGCTGCAACACCTGGGCGAATCACTGACAAATCTGCTGCGACAACCCCCGGACGGTACGCAAATCGAAATCTGCATGGGCGACCCACCGACCCCTGCGACCCATATGAAATTTGTGGGCCCGGTTCGCGACGGCAATTGGCAAATCGAATCCTGCTTTCCTGCCATGGATCGACAGACGTTGACCGAAGCACTTGAACTGGCACGCGACGCGGAGAAGTCAGATTACATTTTGCGCGACGGAGAAGAAGCTGAAGCGATTATGGCGGCGGCTGAAAGCGATGAATTCCTGCACAATATGGATGTACGCCGCATCGGATCGAGGGTCTCGTGTGAATATGACAGCCTGGGCGCGCTGTTCCGACTGATTTTCCGACACAGATTCGGACACGTCTTCGATTTCCGGCCGGTGCTGGCCCAGGTCGAAAAGGCGTATCAGGAACGTCAGGTGTACCAACGACAGGCAAGGCGCAAAGCCGTTCGAAAGCGAAAACAGATGGAAGCTCCCTGTGACAAAACCCGGGTTGTGTATCGTGGGAGTGAAAGCGTTTACTGGGCGGCTGACATGGGGGCATGGGACAGGCTGGAGCCGAAACCGCTGGAGGATTTTCGCGCAGGGATGGACAACCTGGGTTTCGGCCATGTGGGCGATTTTGTCTGCAGAAAAATTCGCGACCATGTTTCCAGCTATTTCATCAGTCCGGACGGGCTGAGTTACGGGTTGATATTTGCAAATTCATTTGGTTATGCAGGCCAGGAGTTTGTCAGCCATTTTGAAGACGACGCGCACCTGACGACCTCAACCTCCTGGATGGCGCACAGTCATCCCGAAATCGACGCCTATGCGCAGCATTGTCCGGACAAATCGCTGCCAGAACTGTACCAACAACACCTTTGGGGCCTCGGCCGTTTTCGGACTCACAAACAGACTCTTCCAGTGAGACTTCCGGCGACACTGGCAGGACTGGCAGCGCTGTTTGACCATCAACTGGCCAAAATGAAGACGGTCGAAAGCGGCTTGATTTCGTTTGAAACGCTCGAGATGGAAGAAGAATAGGGGTGGAAAAATACCAGACCGGAAGATTGATTGACCGGAAGATGGAATGTCCCAAAATCTTCCATCCCAAAATCTTCCGGCCCAAAATCTTCCGGCCCAAAAATCTTCCGCCCCCGTTCACCGACTTTTCAGTTTGGGCTCGTCCGGCTTCACGCGGTTTTTCCCGGCAAAAGCCGTTCTTGCCGGAATTCTGGAATTTTCCGTTGCGCAGCGGGGATTTCTGAGCCTGCATTTTTATGGGGGCGAATGGCGGTCTGGTTGGCCAGACGCGATTGCCTGATTCGCAGAATCGGCGGACAGCTCCCAGTGTCCTTTTTCGCGTCATTTTTCCGGAATTCCGGTCGGGAGAAGAGTCATGGGGTCGCTGCGCGCTGTCATCGTATACATCTGGATTGCATTACTGTTTCCCGGATACTTGCAGGCACAAACATTTTTCTGGACTGGCGCTGGAAGCAGTGACAACCTTTCCGTGCCGTTGAACTGGTCAGGGGGAATCGCGCCGACACCCGGGGCGGACATCACGCTGCAGTTTGGGGGCAGTCCGGCGAATTTCAATCTGTTCAACGACTTCAACAGCCCCAGTTTCAACCAGATTTTTTTTGACCAGCCGGGTTTCACCCTGTCCGGCAATTCTGTTGAGTTCGTCCAGGCGACGAACAGCCAGTTGCCTCAGGTCGGTGCTGTGGACAACACCTTCGTCTCAACCGACTGGATTCTGACCGACAGTCTGACTTACACCAGTCTGTTTGCCACCAGCGGGATGAACTACAGCGGAACAATCTCGGGGGTTGGTGACCTGAATTTGCATGGCGCGTTCACGCTGGATGCAGGTGGCGCGATCAACAATGCGGGCGCAATCAACATCGATTCGAATTCCGGCACGGTGTTTGTCGATGGGACGATCGGATCGGGAGGACTGTTGACGATTGCCAACAACCGGACCCTTTCCGGAACGGGCACGATCAACCGCAACATTTCCATGCCAGGCGCAACCGATATTGCAACGACCGGGACGTTGACCGTCAACGGAGACGTCACCATCACCAACTCCCCCAATAACCTGCTGTCGGGAACGCTGGCAGTCAACGGGCAGGTCGTCGTTGATGGGGGCAATCTGCAGATGTCCGCAGGCAGCACCCTGGCAGGTACGGGCGATCTGGTGGTTACTGGCGGCGGCCAGGCGAGGATTGACGGGACTGTCGCATCGACACGGGACATCCAGCTCAACGGAATTCTGCTGCCCTCGCTGATCGAGGGAGACGGAACGATCAACGGAAGAGTCATTGTCAATGGCGACGGATTCGTCTATGGAAACCTGACTCTGAACCACAACACGGCGTTTGCAGTCACCGTCAGCGAAGCCGGCTTTGGAACCGTGGGCGGAACGATCACCAACAACGCCATCGCTACAGTCTTTAGCGATGGTGTCGTTCGCCTGAACGGTGACATCGCCAGCACCAGTATTGGCGCGATTTCAGTCGATCAGGGCGGGGAATTGCGACTGACGGGAAATGTTTTCGACAACAACTCGGGCCTGTTTGTGAGTGGCACCCTGCAGGTGCTGGGCGATTCCGGTTTCAACAGCAGTTTCGGCCTGTTCGATGGTGCGGTCGTGAACATGAATGGCAATACCATCAATGCCAATCTCGCACTGGACTCCAGCGGTTCAGTACAGATCGCAGGTGGAGGAAGTATATTTGTGGGGAACTTCGGCCTGAACGTCTTCGATGGCAATCTCTCCATTGGCAGCGGAACGAACGTGGGTGGCATCGGGATTTTGACGATCGCCTCCGGCGCAAGCCTGACCAACAACGGAATGGTCAACCTCGATACAACCGTTCTGGGAACGCTCGATGGCGGATTGGGAAGCGTGATCACCAATGCCTTGACCACCGAAAATGCAGTTTTGGCCGGGTTGCTGGATGTTCAAAACACCCTGAGTGTCCAGTCGGCCGGCGTCACGCAACTGGTTTCCTCGGCTAATCTGACCGTTGCGGGTTTGACCTCGGTCAACACCAGCATTTTTCAGATCGATACCAGTGCCGTCTTCAATGCCAACGGAAACATCGATGTGTTCGGCGGTGGAACGCTGAATGTCAATGGAAATGTGATCGGCAATATGCAACTGGATTCGTCCGCGTTCCTGACGGGTTCGGGGCTGGTGTTGGGCGACATTGCCCTTGATGGCACCCTGGGCCCGGGCAACTCGGCCGGGACGCTGGGAGTGGAAGGTTCAGTCGAGCTGAAATCAACATCAACGGTTTGCATTGAGATTGGCGGGACCACTGCAGGTGTTGGATTTGATGTTCTCGATGGACGTTCTGTCAGCAGTCTGAATCTCGGCGGCAGCACACTGGAACTGCGTCTGATCGAAGGCTTCACGCCAGGATCAGGCGACGAATTTATGTTTCTTACCAACTTTGCCTCCCTTTCCGGACAGTTCGGCAACGTCGGTGGTGGCGACAGCTTTCTGACAGATCCGCGCGTTTATTTTGGTGACGGTTCGTTCGCTGTGGTTTACGGCAGCAATTCCATCATGCTGTATGACTTTATTTCATCGATACCCGAACCGGCAAACGGACTGATGCTGTTGTTTCTGGCAGGAGTCTGCATGGGTCGGCAGCGGCGATCGCTCCGGACCAGGGGTTCCGTCTGAACCCTGACGATCGTCCTGTCGGGATCTGAAATCAGGCGAGGAGCCATTCATTCGGCCGGTGAGAAATGGCGAAAAAAAAGTGGGGGTGGGGAAATCGCCCCGCCACCCCATCCCCGGCACGGTCCTCGCGGTCAGAATTCCACCTTCCGTGAAGATTTTCTTTTTTTTCTGCGCCTGACTGAAGCGGAACGCGCACATGGTGTTGAGGCATTGATTCCCGCCAAAGACCATCTCCAGAACCGCAAAGCAGGTGCGACCATGAAAGCTGCCAAGAAAACCAGAAAATCAATTTTTCAGCGGGTAAAATTCGGCCTGATCGGCAGTCTTCTGGTCCTGCCCGGCTATGGCATGCTGGCGTCTGACGCCTGCGGTCAATCGACCGAATGGACGGCCAACAACGGCACCTTTCACGTTTCGTCCAACTGGAACAACGGTGTTCCGAATTCGTCGACGCTGGCAATTTTTGGAGACAGTGGTGGAACGGTCACCTTTGTGGCGCCAGCTTTTTCGCGGGGTTTCACGCTGCGGGACAATGATCTCGGTGGCTTCGACCAGTTGTTCACTTTCAATCTGAACAATCAAACCTATGACGCCCGCGGGGCCACCTCCCGAATCACCACATCCGGCGTTTTGAACAGTTCCTCACTGGTGGTGTCCAATGGCACCATGCTGACCGACACTTTTCTGATCGGCGATGGCGCTGGCAATCGCGGATTGCTGAGCGTCAACGCGGGAGCAACGGTCAATTCCAGCAGTTTTGCTGTCGGCACCAATTCCAGCATCGGCAATGTTTTTGTTCGCGATGGGGGTGAACTGAATGTGGCAGGAAACGCACTGTTTGGAAGTAACAACGGGGCCGGCAACCTCCGGTTGATCAACGGCGGCCGAGTCAATGTGGGCGGGCAGCTCGATTTTGGTCTGGCCGCAACCGCCTCCAGTGCCACGACCATCGAAAACTCCAGTGGCAACGCCAATGTGCTGTCGAGTTTTCGCGGAACACTGGCCGCGGTGGCTGGTGCAACGGCCAATCTCGATATCCAGGGCAACGGTCGCTGGGATGTCACCGAGAATCTGACGATTGGCGGGCTGGCGGTCGCCGGCGGCGATGGCACGCTCACCATCAATGGCAGCTCGGGTGCTACCAACCTGGACGTGGGGGGCGAGCTGAAAATCTTCAACTCGACCGGCTCCAGCCTGGTAATGTCCAAAGGCAATATTCGTGCCGGCAGCTTCAATCGGCTGGGCACCCTCTCATGGACGGGCGGGAAAATCACGGTCGATGGCGGCTCGTTTATCAACAACAACAACAGCCTGATCCTGAACTCGGCCAGCGGCGCGGCGGTGGCCGATCAAGTCCATCTGGTGCTGGAAAATGGAGCTTCATCGACAGGCATTACCAGCCTGATCGTGGGCGCCAGCCAGAGGGCTTCGCTTTCCGTCCTGTCAGGCTCCTCGCTGACCAGTTCCACCGGCAATGTCGGATTCAATGCCGGCGGAACCGGCACCGCGAATATCAACGGCGGCCACTGGGATTTGACCGGCCAATTGACCATTGGTTCCAATGGAAATGGCACGGCCCTGATAACGAACGGAGGTACCGTCACCAGCGACTCCGGGGTGATCGCCAATGGCAGCGGAAGCTCGGGAACGGTTACCGTCAGCAGTTCACTGTCCGGGTGGGACATGTCTGGAGCATTGAACGTCGGCAGTGCCGGACAGGGCATTCTCAATATCAACGCGGGCGCCCAGGTCCATTCGCAATCGGGATCGGTCGGCACCAACGTGACCGGTATCGGTACTGTGAATCTGAATTCCTCCAATTCACTCTGGAATACGGGCAATACGACCGTGGGCGGAGCGGGAACAGGTACCTTGAACATTGCCGGTGGCAGTGGACAGTTTGATTCTGTCTCAATTGCTGCCAGCGCTGGATCCACCGGAACCATCATTCAATCGTCTGGAAACCTCAACTCCCAGTCGTTATTCGTCGGAGGCAACCCGGCTGCGGCCGGCGGCACTGGAAACCTGACTCTCACCGGCGGCAGCGCTGTCAACCAGGGCGAGTTGAAAATCTGGAATTCGGCCGGATCAGCCTTTACTTTGGATGGCGGCACGATGACAACGGATTCGCTGACCCGGCTGGGAGGACTGAACCTCAATGGCGGCCAGCTGCGTGTCATCGATGGCGTCCTCGATAACGGCACATCCAGTTCGAACCTGTTGGTCAATGGAACAGCCAACAAGACAGTTACCCTGTCGCTCGAAGGTCCCGGCACGAGCACCAGTGATATTGCCAACCTGTCGGTCGGCGGTGTTGGACGCGGAACCGTAGTGGTGCAGCAGGGCGCTACCCTCACCAGCAGTACCGCCACGATCGGCGGCGGAACAGGAGGAACGGTAGCCGTATCCGGCGCCGGCTCAACCTGGAATACAGGCGTTATCACTGCCAGTCAAAGTACAGGCATCTCCAACGAGATTCGCGTCGTCAGTGGCGGTCAGGTCAACAGTTCGACGGTCAACCTCGCGGCCGCGACCGACGGCCTGGTCAATGGCAGTGGTTCCCTGTGGGACTCCGGGGCCATGAACATTGGCACCACGGGAACAAGCAGCCTGACCATTGAAACGGGTGGCCGGGCGGACACCGGGGTGATGTCGCTGGGTACGACCGGAACAGGCAATGGCAGCGTTATCCTGCGCAACAGCGGTTCGACACTGGATGCTGTCGGCATCAACATCGGCACTTCCGGTACGGGATCGATGGTGATCGAAAGTGGCGCGGATCTGGTCACCGGCTTTTTTAACGCTGGCAACAATGCCGGTGGTTCGGGAGTTGCCACGATTGGCGGAGCAGGAACGACAGTTAATACGGGCGCCTTGAGCTTTGGCTTTAACAGCAGTGGCCAGCTGAATCTGTCCGATCAGGCCAGCATTTCTTCAGGCAATGGCACGCTGGGCGGTAATGCCGGTGGCAATGGTACGGCCAATGTTTCGGGTGCCGGCACGCAGTGGTCGATGTCCGGTGATCTGGTTGCGGGCAACTCCGGCACCGGAACGCTGAACATCACCAGCGGAGCCAAAGTATTCAGCGGCGGCGTTCGGGTCGGTGGTATCGACGGCAGCCTGGGAAACATTTCGGTCAGCGGCAGCGGTTCGCTTTTTTCCACCGCGGGACTGACGATTGTCGGCGGCGGAGGCGCGGGCTCGCTGCAAATCGCTGACGGCGGACGATTCGTCGGCGGTACGACTTTTGTCAGTTCGGTCAGCACTGGAGAAGGCAACGTCAATCTTTCGGGCACTGGCTCCAGCTGGCAGACGAACGCACTGTTTGTCGGCGGTTCGAATGTCGCTGCTGCCGGGCCAGCCCAGGTCAACATCGGTGCAGGCTCCAGCCTTCACTCGTTCGGCACCGTTCGCATTTGGGAAACGGGTCAATTGACGCTGGACGGCGGATCGGTGCTGTCCGCCGGCCTCGATCGCCGCGGTTCAATGATCATCAACGATGGCTCTTTTACTGTCCAAACCGGAATCTTCAACAACAACGGAGGCAATTTGACGCTCGGCGGAGCGACCGCCGACCAACATGCCCTGTTCCGGCTGAACAACAGCTCGAACGGGACCAATTTCAATATTCTTGACGTGGGTGGCTCAGCCCGCGGCACCATGGAATTGCTGGCTGGTAGCGACTTGACCGCGACGGTTGTCACCGTAGGCCAATTCAACAACGGCAACGGCACACTGCGTCTCAATGGCAACTCGACGGTCACGGCAACCAGTTTCATGACCCTCGGCAGCTTTGGCAATGGCAGCTTGCTGCTGGAAAATGGCAGTCAGGCCACAGTTTTGGGTGCATTCAACCTCAACACGGGCGGTCTGTTGCGGCTGGACGATGGCACAGTCAATCTGGGTACAAGTCTCAATTTCAATGGCGGCCAGTTTGACTGGGACAGCGGCACGGTCAATTTTGCGAATGCCGTCAACCTGAGCGCGTCGCAGCTGACGTCCCTGCTCGGTGCAACTCACCAGATTACCTCGGGGCGGACCCTGTCGGGAACAGATTTGACGCTGGGCAGCCAAACCAGTCTGTCGGGAGGGAACCTGACCGGCGGAAACCTGACCGTCGATTCCACGCTGCAGGCCAATCAGGGAATTCTTGAGGCCAGCAACACGCTGACGATCAATTCGGGCAGAGCGCTGTTCGTGCGCGACACGGCCGAAATCCATGCTACGGGAGGGATCGTCAACAATGGTTCGCTGGTGCTTGATGGAAACCTGGTTGCGACTGGTGGAGGCCTGTTGACGAACAATGGCACGCTTCGGGGAAGCGGGTTTGTCGGGAACACCATCAGCAACAACATCTCGGGCCGGATTCAGGTCACCGGTGGCCAGCGACTGGAAATGGGGAAAGTTCGCAATTTCGGTGAAATCTCGCTGGTCGGCGGCGAAGCGGTGTTCACCAGCGGTGTCGACAATCTTGCTGAAACCTCCATCATTACTTCGCGGGATGGCATCCTGCGATTCAACGAGGGTGTTCTGAACGAAGGCGGGATGGCGTTCACTTTCGGAACCTCGGATGTTTTCGGCAAAGTTCTCAATGAAACGGGCGGAATCATCAATGTCAGCGGCGGCGGCAATGTCTCTTTCTACGATGACCTTCGGCAGAATGCGACCATACAAATCGCTGCGATCGGCAATACGTTCAGCACGGCAGTGGTTTTTGGATCGTTCTCTGGCGATGGCGGTTTTGTTGGAGGGGGCGACCTGTATGCACTTGGCGATTTGCGTCCAGGGAATTCGCCTGCCAGTGTTTTGTTCGATGGCAACCTGTTCCTCGGCACGACGACCGACACATTCATCGAGCTGGGCGGACTGGGTTTGGGCGAGTTTGACCAGATGCTGGTGTCGGGAAATCTGAGTCTGGCGGGAGACCTGTTTGTCTCGCTGATCGATGGCTTCAATCCCGGCTTCAACCAGCAGTTCCTGATTGGCGATGTTGGCGGCATGCTGTCCGGTCAATTTGCGGGGCTGGGTGAAGGATCGCTGGTCGGCAACTTCGGCGGAATCGACCTGTTTATCTCCTACGGTGGCGGTAACGGCAATGATGTCGTGCTGTTCACCGCAGTGCCCGAGCCATCGACCTGCATGCTGCTGGTGCTGGCCGCAGCGGGCTATGTGGCCATGCGGCGAAAACGATAGTGCGGATCAGGGAATGGGCGATGGCGAACAGCGGAACCGTGATTGCCGGACGTGTCACGCAACCCCGACGCGACCGGAACGCCTACAATGGCCAGCGTGGCGCTTTGTCGCCAAACCGGGAGTCTTTGGCCAGGTTCGAGTTGCGGGGACGACAATGCAGTGGGGATTGCTGGTACTGATGGCTGTTGTTGGCTGGGTGTTGGCTGCGGCACCGGTGGCAGGACAGGAGCATGAGCGCTTGGCGCGAATCATGCGTCGCTACGCAGGTATGGATCTTGATTCGGACGGCATTGCGGAAGTGAACCGGATGAATCCGTTGAAGTTTCGCGATGAGGGACCGGACAAGGTCAACGCCGACAGCGAACTGGTTCTGGTTCTGGTGGAAGAGCGCCTGCTGTCAGAAATACCGGACAGCAAGTGGGGCGAGGACGACCTTCTGGCACGGCTGGAACAGTACGAGACGGACTTGCAGGCCGAAGGTTACGCCGTGCAGACAATTCGTTGCGATTTGTACGCCGGACCTGAGCATCAGGATGGACTGACTTTGCTGGCCCTGCGCAGGTTTCTGACTGATGTTGCCAAGCAGGCGAAACTGAAAGGCGTCGTGCTGGTCGGGTCGTTCCCGGAAGCCATGCTCGTGCGACGCTGGCTGTGGCGGCGCGAAAACTGGGACGTGACGATTGCCGGCAAGGCCTACCGGGGCGCCGACCAGAAAGATTTCCTGCGGATCGTGCCGGAGGTTGTTGCACCGCGGGCCGACATTGTGCTGGCCGACCTGGATGGAAACTGGGAGTCGATTTACGTCAGGAAGCCCATGAAACTCGAATCGATCGAAGCTTTGCCCGACGAAAAAATCACGGAGTGGCCCAAAGAGGGAATGGTTTTTGAATCGTCGCTTTTCAACGACACCAGCGCCACGCTCGAGGATTTCTTCTGGATTCAGGAAGACGACTGCAAACGGCTGGAAGCGGCGGACGGAAAGTTGCGTTTGAAGATCCGGCTCGCACAACGGCATCCCGAAGTCTCCAGACGGGATCGCACCAGCCCCAACCCGATGGCGGTGCCGGACATTCTGGTATCCCGAATCAACGCGCGACACGTCGCCGTCACTCCGGACCGGGGTTTTCGTGACCGGAATGGGCGGGCAATGCTCAACGAAAACGGCAAACCCCAGGTGGTTGAGACCGTTGCGAAGATCAACCCGGCAGCACTGATGCGCCGTGATCCGGCCTTTGAACGGAAACTGCTGGTAGACTATTTTGACCGCAATCATGCGTACCGGACCAACGTCGTGGCGGATGCCAACCGGACGGCGGCGCTCAGCCACGGGCACGGACTGATCAGCGCGGAAGCGCTGAACAGTTACCTGCAAAAGGCTTCGCCCTCGTTCGGCGATCCGGTTTCATTTCCGGACGGGTCATTGCTGGACTATGTTCATTTCCTGAAGACAGCGGCGCGGCTGAAAGGCCTGTCCGCCCATTCGAATCCGTGGAACAGCGGTTATGGGGGCTCGTACAGTGCGGCCGAACTGGAATCGCAGTGCGGCGGGACTCCGTGGCGCTGGAAGGAAGATCCGGTGGAAGGCGGTTTCTGCTACACGCCCTCTTTTGCGGCACAGGGAGGAGCGGCGGATTCCTACATTCATCGCACGATTTACGAAAACGGTCTGCTCGACCTGGCGGGGGGCAGTCTGTACATCCACAACGGCTGCGAAGTCAACACGCCGGAAGGCGCGACCAGCGTTCCCTACAGTGACGACCGTTACGGATCGTCAGGTGGATTCCAGAACGCCGAGAGCATTCTGTTCTTTCTGAACGGAGTTGCACTGGCATCGCGGGCGAAAACATTCTACGACACGCCACGCGGTTTTACGGAAAAGATGGGCGAGGGTCCGGGGCACTGTTTTGGTGAAGGCTGGCGGGCCTATTTTCAGCTCGAATCCGGCGACGCTGCGCTGGCCGACAACGTGGCCGGGAACAAACGGACCTATCCCTGGAGCATCATCGGCGACTGGACGCTGACTGCGGGCGTGAAATAAAACCTTGCCCGGTTTCCGCGACGGAACCGGACGGTTGACACGGTTGCGCGGGACCGCTGGTCGCTGGCGGCCCGAGGCCGCGGGCCCTGAGCGTGGTATGCCACAACGATGCGGGAAACCTCATCAGGAATTGCGGGGCTGTTTCTTTTTTGGGGATTTTTTCCTCGCGGGTTTTGCGGCCGCTGCCGGTTTGCCTGCAAGTTTGCCCACGGGTTTGCCCACAGACTTTTTCGCAGACTTTTTCCTGGTGACTGCATTCTGTTTTGCAGCGCGTTCGGACTGTTGCTCCTGGCGCACACGGACGTAATAGTCGATGTAGTCGCGGGCAGAGACGCGCTGGATGGCTTGGCCGATCACGTCGAGAGCGACGTCCTCCAGTTTTTTGAAGCGGACGCAGCATTTGCCCATATCCAGTTTTTTGCCGGTTTTGGTCCACTCCCTGCGAAACCAGTTTTCCTCCGCACTCTCACTGTAGATCGCCATCAGGTAAACCGCGAGGTGGTTTTTCTGTGATGCCAGCCCCGCGAAGGGCAGAGGCTGTTTCGGATCGCAGTGGTATCCGTCCGGAAAGACGCTGTGCGGAACGTAGTAACCGATCATGCCGTACTGCATTCCTTCCTCGAACGCATCGTCGAGATTTTCGAGGATCACTTCCCGCACACGCGCGACAATTTCGCGGCGATCCGGGGGAAGTTCTTTCAGATACTGCGCAACGGTTTTGGCTTTGCTCTGCATGGAAAATTCTCCGGTAACAGTTCCAGTCACTGCCCTCTGCCGGGAAAGCATGGCTGCGGGTCAGTTTCCGCCGGTTTGCAAACCATACTCTCTGGTGGGGTCCCGATACATTGAATGCGTGTGGTTCAGCGGATTGCGTCCCTGGTCCTGGCAGGCGAACTCGATGATCAGCGTCGGGCCCTGGATGGTCCACGACATGTCGCTGCGCGGTCCTGTTTGCCCGTTCCACGAAAATCGCATGGCGTCGAATTCGGCCAGCAATTGCTCCTTGCGTTTCTCCGCATGAGCCGGCGGCAGAAACCCGATCCAGTTCCATACCAGTTTTTTCAACTGCTCTTTCTGCGATTCGTCAAGCGTGCTGCAGGCGATACCGTCCGGTTTCGGGATTTCACCATCGGCACCGGGACCGGTCCGAATGAATCCCCGCTGCGGGGCGGTCACGGCCAGGCGCCGCTGGTCGTCGGTCAGGCTGGCGACCAGAGCGTAGCCGTCATCGATTTCTCCGGCGAATGGCCGGAATTTTCGCCCGGCGATTTCAAACGATTCGGGTTGGGCGCCGACAAAACTGGGTGACAGCACAACGTCGTCGCCCTGAATCGAAACATTCAAACCAATGTGGTGACCATTAAACTGGACTGCCCACGGATCCGTTGGCGACGGGGTGCCGAAAACCATCATCGAGTAATGGTCGGTGCCAAAGGCCGGACCGCCGCGACCACCCCGACCTGCACCGCCCAACAACTGGTCATCGCCCAGCATGATCGCACAGATTTTCTGATATCCCGGCTGGCTGAGGATGGCGGCCAACAGTTCGCAGGCGGCCTGCAGTTGTTGCTGGTTCATTTCGCCCAGCCGCACGCCCCCGGCGCCGGGCTGGGGTGGCAGGTTGGTCCACTCCCGCCGTTCGGGATCCGTCGGTTCGAGCAGAGCCCGTTTGGCCAGTTCACCTTCCATCGAACGGGCAAAGGCCTCACCTGCCGCTGCCATCGATTCCGGCGTGTAGCCGGTTTCGGCGGGTTGAAAAGTTCCAACGAAGTAACTGGCATCGGAAACAAAATCCGCGCGAGTCCACTCCATTTCAGGTCTCGCTTCCTGGGAACTGGCCACCGCGGACGAGGCACAGACACATAAAATGGCACAACTCAATATCCGAATCCGGTTCACGTTTCACCCGAGAGTTTATTGGCAATTTGGCAATTGGTCGGCGACCGTCCATTGTAGCCAGTCCATTGTAGCCGACCGGGAATGGGCAGTAACTGATTGTGTTGGCGGTCCGCCGCCGGGAAATTTCTTGCATTCCCTGCCGACTTCGGCGAGAATCAGTCCGGGAGGAGAAGGGGCGGCGTTTGCATTCTGGCAGGCGTCCTGAACGTGAGCGGTTCCAGTCTGGAATCAGGCCGTGAGCCGCTGTTTGGACAAACGGATTCGCGTCTGATGCGATGCCTTTAATTTTGTTTTGCGGCAGTTGGCCCGGCCAGCAACTCTCCCCGAGGTCCGAAAAGGATCTGTGATGCCTGAAGACGATCCGCGTAAAACCCGAATGGAAAGCGAGCCGCCCGGCGAGTCAGGCGATGCGACCCGGGACGGACCGTCTGTTTCCGACACGGCTGATTCGGGCGCCGATTTTTTGCACGACTCGCAAACGGCCAACGGCACCGCGCGCGATACGGTGATCGGCAACTACCGGTTGGTCGAACAACTGGGGTCGGGTGGTTTCGGAACAGTCTGGCTGGCGATCCAGTCGGAACCAGTACAGCGGCAGGTCGCCCTGAAGATGCTGAACCCCGGCATGGATTCGCGCGAGATCATTGCCCGCTTTGCCCAGGAGCGTCAGGCGCTGGCGATGATGGACCATCCGGGGATCGCGAAAATTTTCGACGCCGGGATTACCGACAACGGGCGGCCGTACTTCGTCATGGAACTCGTGCGGGGCGTTCCTGTCAGCGACTATTGCGACCAGAAAAAACTGGGCGTTCGCGCGCGGCTGACGCTGTTTGTTGATATCTGCATGGCGATTCAGCACGCGCATCAAAAGGGGATCATTCATCGCGACCTGAAGCCCTCCAACATTCTGGTCGGAGACAGCGATAGCGGGCCACAGCCAAAAGTGATCGACTTTGGAATTGCCAAGGCTACGACCGAATCGACTGTCGAAGAAAGCCTGCAGACGGTGGCCGGACAGTTTGTCGGCACGCCAGCCTACATGAGCCCGGAACAGGCGGCTGGCCTGTCGTATGATCTGGACACGCGATCCGATGTCTACAGTCTGGGTGTGATTCTGTACCGCCTGCTGACCGGTTCGCGACCGTTTGATGAAAATCGTTCGCAGCGAATGAGTCGCGAAGAGTATTTCCGGCTGGTGCGTGAGCAGATTCCGTCGCGGCCGTCCACCCGCCTGCGTTCGATGCCGGAAGAGGACCTTGCGGAAGCGGCGGCAAAGACCGGAGCCGAAGCGGTGCGACTGCTGCAGACCGTGCAGGGCGATCTGGACTGGATCGTGATGAAAGCGCTGGAGAAAGACCGCGCGCGGCGTTACGATTCGGCAGTCGATTTTGCGACTGATATCCGGCGTCACCTCGCCAGCCTGCCGGTGACAGCACGGCCGCCGACGACCGGTTACCTGATGCGCCGTTTCGTGCAGCGAAACCGGGGAGCTGTCATCGCCGCATCGCTCGTGATGGTATCGCTGATTGCGGGGCTGGGCCTTTCCACAACGATGCTTTTTCGCGAGGCCGCTGCGAGAAAGGAAGCGGACAGGGCGGCGGTTCGGGCCCAGCTGGCGGCCGGGTTTCTGAAAGAAATGCTGGC
>JBGSVU010000113.1:0-16860 GCA_041752775.1 Pirellulaceae bacterium
TATCGACGGACGGATCGAAGAATTGAAAGCGGACTATACAGGAATCGAAGTCCGGGAAGGCGAATCGCTGGGGCTGCTCTACTCGCCCGACCTGTACTCCGCCCAGGTGGAATACATCCAGACACTGGAATTCAGCGAAAAGTCTGCCAGTTCAAACTCCCGCGTACAGGAATCCAATGAACGGCTCCTCAAGAGCTCGCGGCAACGCCTGGCTGAGCTTGGGATGACCGGGACTCAAATCAGGAAACTCGAATCGGAACGAACTGCCAGGCGAACTCTCGAACTGCATGCCCCCATCAGTGGTACCGTCATTGAAAAAATGGCCACCGTCGGCCAATACATCCGGGCCGGATCGCCCGTTTATCGTTTGGCCGACCTCAGCCGGGTCTGGCTGGTACTGGAACTGTTTCCGGAAGATGCCAGAGCCATTCAGATCGGACAGACCGTCACGGCCACAACCCAGTCGCTGGGAAGTGAGTCATTCCAGGGAACCGTCGAATTCATTGAGCCGACGGTCGATCCGGAAATGCGAACCGTTGGCGTACGCGTTGCCCTTGACAATGAACAGGGCTTTCTGAAGCCCGGCGAATTCGCCCAGGCCAGGTTGTCAGTCCCGGTAGCAACCCTCGATGGCCAACCACAGAAAACGGTTGTCATTCCCCGCAACAGCCTGCTTTCGGTTGGAAAGACCTCACTGGCCTACGTTGAAATCAAACCGGGCGAGTTTCAACTGCGAAAAATCAGGACCGGACCATCCGTCAACGGAATGGTTGCCGTGCTGGACGGCATCGCGGAAGGTGAACAGGTCGTATCCAGATCGACTTTTCTGCTCGATGCCCAGATGCAGTTGCAGGGCAATCCTTCCTTGATCGACCCCGACAAAGCACTGTTGGAAAACGCGGAAGAATTGACGAGTGCCGAACGGGAAGAAATCCGGAAAGCACTGGAACCCCTGACCGGCGCTGATCGGGCACTCGCGAAAGCCCAGACAATTTGCCCCGTCACCCAGGTCCGACTCGGCTCGCTGCGGATGGGAACACCGATCAAACTTGAAATCGAAGGCCGCACGGTTTTTATCTGCTGTGAAGGATGCCGGGAGGCCTGGGTTAACAATCCAGCGAAGTACTTCAAAATTCTCGACGACTATTTGGCCGCCAAACCCACCAGTCAACATAACCCTGAGCCCCCCGCACCAGCCCGCTCAGCCGGCGGTTCTGACGAACTGCGCCAGATGGATCTTCCAAAAATGGATCTTCCAAAAATGGATCTTCCCAAAATGGATCTTCCCAAAATGGAGTTGCCCAAAATGGAGTTGCCCAAACAATGATTGGCTCCATCGTCAGATTCTGTATTGAGGAACGGTTGATCGTCATCCTAGTGGCGCTGATGGTCGTTGTGACCGGCTGGTTTTCCCTGAATTCGGTGCCGCTGGATGCAATTCCCAACGTCGGCGACAACCAGGTGATTGTGCTGGCTGACTGGCCCGGTCAGTCTCCCAAAGATGTCGAAGACCAGTTGACCTATCCACTGTCGGTAGCCCTGCAGGCGGTTCCTGGAGCGACCAGTGTGCGCGGCAAGAGCATGACCGGGTTCAGCTTTATTCAGGTCACGTTTGACGACGGCACCGATTTCTACTGGGCCCGGTCCCGGGTTGCCGAACAGCTGCTTTCATTGCCGTCGGGAAAAATACCGAAGGGTGTAACACCAGTTCTGGGTCCCGATGCCACGGGGCTGGGGCAGATTTTCTACTACGTGCTGGAACCGGCCGCCGGGACGGATCTGGGCGAATTGCGTACGCTGCAGGATTATGTTGTCAAACTGGCTCTGGAATCGGTGGAAGGCGTTGCCGAGGTCGCGTCTGTGGGTGGATACGTTCGCCAGTACCAGATTGAAGTCGATCCGGACAAACTCCGTTATCACAACATCACACTGAACAGACTTTTGATGGCGGTCAAGGCCTCCAATACAGAAGTCGGCGCCAGGACTGCTGAGACATCCGGCATGGAATATCTGGTACGCGGCAGAGGATTTCTCGGGTCGGGCAAGTCAGAAGAAGAAACGGTCGGGCAAATCGGGGACACAGTCGTTCAGTCCACTGGTGGTGTTCCGGTTCGGGTTCGTGACCTGGCTTCCGTCCAGACCGGTCCAGCTTTTCGAACGGGAGCTCTGGACCTGAATGGTTCCGAAGCCGTGGGTGGCGTCGTCGTGATGCGCTACCGCGAAAACCCGCGATCGGTCATCGAAAACGTCAAAAAGAAGATCGCGTCGCTGGAACCGGAGCTGGGCGGCGTGAAGATTCGTGGCATCTACGACCGCACCTTTCTGATTGACGAAACGGTCCACACACTCAGTGAGGCTTTGATGCAGGAGACAGGGGTCACCATCGCAGTCGTTGTGCTGTTTCTGCTGCACTTTCGCGCGAGCCTGATCATTGCGATCTCTTTGCCACTGGCCGTACTGATTTCGTTCATCGCAATGAGCGCTTTTGGTGTCGATGCCAATATCATGTCGCTGGCCGGCATTGCCATTGCCATTGGCACCATGGTTGATATGGGGATCATTATTCTGGAAAACATCTACGACCATCTGGCGGACTGGGAGAAAACGAACGACGGCAGGGGGAATGGCAGTGCCGAAAGGGAAACACGGGTTGATGTCATTCGACGTGCTGCGACGGAGGTCGCTCCAGCCGTTGTTACGGCCGTAAGCACAACCGTGGTCAGTTTTCTGCCGGTGTTCTTTCTGACGGGTCGCGACCAGCGGCTGTTTTCACCACTGGCGTGGACCAAGACATTTGCGATTGTGGCCAGTCTGATCGTGGCGATTACGATCGTCCCCACGCTTTGCCGCATGTTTCTCAGGAGCAACCGGACTTCCTGGTGGGCGGCCCTGACGGGAGCGGCCGGAATGGGACTGATTGCAGGCCTGCTTTGCCACTTCGTCTGGGGACGTCCTCTCCAGATGTGGACTGCAGAAACAGTGGGATCATTACAGCTGCAATTCCCGCAGGTCTTCGGCATTGCCGAAGACGGCACTGGCACAATTTCGATTGCCGGGATTACAGCCATCGTTTCGTTTCTGGGTTTCGGCCTGGGCTGGTGGATACTTCGCGAACGGATTCGGCCAATTGCTGACAACCCCGTCAGCCGATTCATCGGTTTCCTGTACTCCGCGCGCCTGAAGTTTGCGATCAGGCACAAACTGATCATGCTTGCCTTCCCGGCCCTTGTCATTTTTGTTGGCGCCGGAGCGTGGGCTGGTTTTCCGGCCCTGCTGAAGCCTCTTGAGACAGTCGCTGCCAAATTGGGGGCCGAACTCAATGACGTCCCCGGGTATGTCAATGCCAAACATGTTTTTACAGGACTCGAATCCGACGACTGGATCGCGCTGGACGAAGGAAGCTGGTTTTACATGCCGAGCCTGTACCCGGCGGCCAGTTTTTCCCAGTCGATGGAGGTCCTGCAAACCCAGGACACCATGATTCGGCAAATACCCGAAGTTGAGAATGTGCTGGGAAAAATCGGACGCGTCGAATCGGCACTTGACCCGGCTCCCGTCACGATGATTGAGACCTGCGTCATGCTCAAGCCACGCGACCAGTGGCGCGATGGAGTGGATGCGAGACACATCTGGAACGAAATCAATGCAGTCGCAACACTGCCAGGCGTCACACTGGCCTCTCCATTGCAACCAATCGAAGGCCGGGTTGTGATGCTGGCCAGTGGCATCAAGGCTTCCATGGCGATCCGGATCTACGGTGACTCACTGGAGGGACTGGGAATCGCCGCCAGTCGGGTTGCCGAAGTTCTGAAGAGGAATCTGCTGGTCGACCCACAAACGGTAAATCCCGACGTCGTGATGGGAAAGCCGTACCTTGAATTCGAAGTCAATCGTGAAGAATCTGCCCGGTACGGCATGACGACCGAGATGGTAAACGAAATCGTGGGCGCGGGGCTGGGTGGAATCAATGCCACCACGACCGTGGAAGGCCGCGAACGGTATCCGGTTCAAGTCCGCTTTCGCCGCGATGTGCGGGAACAAGTCGACCAACTGGGACGGATCCCGGTTGTGACGCCCGCCGGTGACATCGTTCCTCTGGAGCGCCTGGCTTCGGTCAGCACCTCATGGGGGCCGGGGATGATTACCAGCGAAGACTCCCGACTGGTGGCTCACGTGATGTTTTCGCCCAGCGGAGCCCAGGGGGACATTGAAACTGTCGATGGGGTCATGAATTCACTGGTGGATGCCAGAAAAAGCGGCGAGCTCGGGTTTCCGGAGGGCAACTTTGAAATGGTTCCAGTCGGATCGTTCGAGAATCAGGTCAAATCGAACCTCCGTCTGGCCTGGCTTGGCCCACTGCTGGACCTCGACTATCCCAAAGAAATCAATTCGATAAAGGACCGGATTGCCTGGTTTCTGAATTGGGTTCCGTTGGGACTGGTGCCTCTCGCGATGTTGATCAATTTTTTCCTGCTCTATCTGAGCTTCCGGAGCTTTTCAGTTGCGGCTACAATTTTTTCAGGCATCCCCGTTTCCTTCGCCGGCGGAATGATTGCGATTGCGATTGCTGGCGTTGAAATGAACACAGCCATCTGGATCGGTTTTATTGCGCTGTTTGGCATCGCAGTTGACGATGGTGTCGTGATGGCGACCTACATCCAGCAACGGGTGCAACGCCGTCAACCCGGGACAATCGACGACCTGCGCCAAACGGTCCACGAAGCGGGCATGAAACGGGTCCGGCCGTGCATGATGACGACGGTCACGACGCTGGTGGCACTGTTGCCAGTATTGCTTTCCGAAGGCCGGGGGGCCGATGTGGCCCGGGCGATGGCGATTCCGGTTTTCGGCGGGATGCTGGTCGAGCCCTTCTCATCCTTCGTCGTGCCCACCATCTATTGTGCAATTGGAGAATTCAGGCTGAAAATGGGCCTGGTCGTTGAGACCCCTCCCCAAATGGGCCCTTGAAAAGCCTGCAAAACATGACCGCAGATTTGAATTTTGAATTCACGCGTCCGAAAATGATCAACGTCCCTGCAGTTTCGGGAGCCCCGGACTGTCACCGTTTTGGCCAAACACAGGTAAGCCATGAAAACGCCGTTTCAGTTCGCCGCCATTGCACTGTTTGCCGTATCGGCGTGTGCCCAGGATGCACAACCTTCGAACAGCACGCAAACCAGCGCCGACCAGCTGCAGATTGCCGTTCAGAAAATCTGTCCGGTAACCGGAAAAACCCTCGGCTCGATGGGCGAACCCTTCAAGGTGATTGTGGGCGAACAGGTTGCCTTTCTTTGCTGCGAAGAATGCCGGAGCAGGGAAATTCAGGCCGCTCACTGGAAGACTATCCAGGCAAATCTGGCCGCTGCCCAGGGCACCTGCCCCATCATGGACAAACCTGTCGATGAAACAATGGAATCTGCAGTTGTCAACGGCCAGCAGGTTTTCGTTTGCTGCCCACCCTGTATCGCCAGAATTCAGGAGGATGTCGGGGGATCGCTGAAGAAAGTCAATGCCAGCTACGCTTTATTCGTCCGGAAAGAACGACAGATCCGAAGCGATCAACTTCACGCATCCTCCCAGGGTATCTGCCCTGTATCAGGTCACAAGCTCGGCTCCATGGGCGATCCCGTCAAAGTAAGAGTCGGCGAAGACGAAATCGCGTTCCTCTGCTGCAAAGACTGTATCGACAAACCCGTCGACGCAGGGCACTGGATGACCATCCAGAATAATCTGGCCAACGCCCAAAGGACCTGCCCCGTGATGGGCAAAGTGGTTGATGCGTCCATGCAGTCAACCGTGGTGAACGGTCGGAGAATTTTCGTCTGCTGCCCTCCCTGCATCGAAAAGATCCTGGCCGATCCGGAAGCCAGCATTGCCTGGCTCGATTCCCGAATCGCCGAAGAAGCGCCCCCACAACAGGACGGCGGGAACCAGGATCGCGTCGGTCCCGCGAGCATCAAACGGCGCGGTGATACGACTGTGGAGAATCCGGGAAATGGCGATGCATCGCCAGGGACTCTTTGAAGGCGTCTCACTGCACTTCAACGATTTACCATTCCGGACATTGGCGAACGAGCTTGCAGGACCGCGGCAATTTTGTCAGGCACGGTGCGTGCTTACCCGTTTCTTCCGTCAAGCGGTGGACTGACTCGCACACGCGAAATTCGCCACCAAATCCGGACTCTTCGCCATTCCGCCACCTCCCTTTGGACTCTCTGCCCCGGCGGACGCCCATTTTGCCTGCCCACTGAAAAAGCCGCCAGGATCCACTCTTGACCGGCGAATTCCTCTGTGTATACACTGTGTATATGAACAAGCACAGATGGATCACGCTTTCGCAGAGTGACCCGCGAGCGCTGTATTTGCAGGTCATTGAGCAAATCCGGCGGCGGGTGGCCGTGGGCGATTTGCCGCCGGGAACCGAATTGCCCTCCATTCGGCAACTCGCAGCGGATCTCTCCGTCAGCGTGATCACCATCAAACGGGCCTACCTCGAACTGGAACGCGACGGAACCATCACGACGCGACAGGGAAAGGGATCCGTCGTGGCCGAAAAGCCCGGTCTGTCGACAGCCATCACCCAGCGGGAACTGGAATCGCACCTGAACGCGGCCGCCCAGCTGGGCTCGCTACTGGGACTGTCGAAAACCGAAATGCAGCGGCGCATGGCCGAAGCCTGCGAAAACCTTCAAAGGAAACAGAAATGAGCATTGCCATCGCCCCACCGCACACGAAGACAGCCGCGGCCGCGCTGCGTGGTGTCGCCAGGACCTTCAAACATTTCCGGCTCGACAATATCGACCTGGAAATCGAACAGGGAACCGTCAACGGCCTGATCGGCCCCAACGGTGCAGGCAAGTCCACGATTATGCGGATCATGATGGGACTGCTGACTCCGGACACAGGCACGGTCTCAGTCCTCGGCCAGCCGATTTCGTCGCGTGAAGCCGGCGCCAAACGGGATATCGGCTTTTTCTCGGATGACATGCGGCTGTACAAGTCGGAAACCGTCGCCTTCCATCTGCAGTTCGTGCGTTCGCTGTTTCCGGGCTGGGACGAAGCCTACGCTCAACAGCTGCTCAGCCGTTTCGGGCTGATCGCCGGGCAAAAAGTCAGGGGACTTTCCCACGGCCAGCGCGTCAAGTGCCTGCTGCTGCTGATTCTGGCGCGGCGCCCGAAGCTGTTGATCCTCGATGAGCCGACCAATGGACTTGATCCCGTGGCCAGACAGGAAGTCCTTTCGGAGCTGATGCAAATCGTCAGCGACGAGACGCGCACGATTCTGTATTCGTCCCACAACACCCAGGACGTCGAACAGATCAGCGACACAATCACGTTCATCGACCGCGGACGGGTGATTGCCCGCAACAACCGGGATGAGTTTCTGGAGCGCTGGCGTCGCATCCGGGTGCAGGCGCCCGCAAACTGGCAGGCCCCCGCCATAGCCGGTTTGCGGCCCGAATCAACGTTCGGCAATTTGCGGGTGTTGACTCTGGATCGATACCAGGCCGGAGTTGAGGACCGGCTGCAATTATCCGGGGCTACCCTCGAATCCTCCGAAACCATGTCACTGGAAGAGATTTTTGTAGCCGCCGTGATGCGCGGCCGGGAGGAAAACGAACTATGAACACACAGGCAATTCAGATTCTGTTTTTGAAAGACCTGTTCCTCAGCCGCTGGCCGCTGTTTGGCTATCTGGTCGGCGGGCTGTTCAGTGCGATGGTCACCTGTCTGCCGGGAGAGACGGCGGGCTTCATTGGCTTTGTCCTGATGATCACCGTGACGATTGCCGCCGGGATTCATCTGATCGGTGTCCTGCTACTGGCTGAATCGGTCGACATGACGCGGACCTTCGTCATGAGTTTGCCGGTCAGCCTGCTCGACTATTCGATTGCCAAGATCTCAGTCGTCCTGGTCGCATTCATGATTCCCTGGCTGGGGATGCTGGCCAGTCTGACGGTGCTGAATTTCGTCGTGCCGGAAGCCAAAACGGGGATTGTGGCGTTTCTGGTGATGATTTTCCTTTTCATGCTGGCCGGATTCTGTCTGCAGCTGGTCACGGCGGTAGTGACGGAATCGGTGGGATGGACGATTGTCGTCGTTGTAATGGGAAATGTGCTCCTGAATTTGTTCATCAAATCGCTCCACGACCATCCCGTCATTGCGGAACTTAACAGGAGCGAAACCCTTTCATGGCCGCCCATTGTTCTGCAGATCATGACCATCGAAGTGATCGTAATGTCCGTCGCCCTGGGACTTGCGTTTCTGTTGCAGATTCGCCGCCGGGATCTGGTCTGATGTCAGCCGTATCAGGCGACGCATCGAGAATTCACTATCTGGACAACCTGCGAGCCCTGGCCATGCTGCTGGGAGTGTACCTGCATGGTGCCCTGGCGTATGCCGAACCCTCGCGTTCGGTCTGGATCGCCACCAATCCATCGGGAAGCCTGGCCATCGATGCCTCAATCTGGTGGATTCACCTGTTTCGCATGGGACTGTTTTTTCTGTTGTCGGGGTATTTTGCAAAACTGGTGATTGGGCGAAAGGGACTGGGGCCATTCCTGTGGAATCGCGGTGTCCGAATCGCCCTGCCGCTTGTCCTGTTCTGGCCGCTGCTGTCGGTGGCCATGACCATTGTGTTTGTCTTTGCCTTTTCGTACGTTGACCAGCCGCAGGGAATGCTGAAGTTGATCGTGGCAGCCAGCCAGAGTCCTGGCGCGGCCGAATTGCCGACAACCTTCACCACCATGCATCTTTGGTTTTTGTATTACCTGCTGATGTTCTCCCTGGTCGCGGCCATCTGCAGCCGCTGGAGCGGTTGGAAATTCGACTGGCTGTTTCAGCGGTCGTGGTTGCTCGCGCTGTTGCCAGTGGCCCTCGTGCCCGGAGTGATGCAGGGAGGGATTCCGGTTGCCGCTCCGGAGTCGTTTTGGCCAGCGGGGTGGCCCTTTGCCTGGTATGGACTTTTTTACTGGTTCGGCTGGCAGCTGTTTGGTCGCGAGGTACTGCTGGAGAGACTGCAGCCCTGGAGTGGGCCTCTCGTTCTGGCCGGATTTCTCCTGTTCATTCCGCACTACCTGATGTTACCTGTGCTGGACATCGAGCAATACCAGCAGGCGACCGCATCGCGACCAATTCTGCCGCGGGTCCTGGAAGCGGTGCTGGCCGCGTACCTGTCGTCCATCCTGGCCCTGTCAGCGCTGCTGGTCGGTCAGCGGTTTCTGGGTCGCCCCAACGCCTGGCTCAGGTTTTTCTCCGACGCATCTTACTGGGTGTACCTGATTCACTTGCCTGTTATTCTCTTCCTGCAGATTCTGCTGATCCCGGTTGCGATACCGGCCATGGCCAAGCTGGCAACAGTACTCCTTGTGACAGGCATTTTCTGCCTCGCAACGTATGTCGTGTTTGTGCGTTACACACCCATCGGCTGGATGCTGAATGGAAAGCGGCAGTTTCCCTGAGACGGCGCAAGTCCGCTGGTGAGTGTTGGGGCAGATCCGCGCTGGGGCGGGCTGTCCTGACCGGATCAAAATCAGCCAAATCGCCTGCTGGCCTGCCCCGTCCAGCCCCGGGCGGGCCCGGTTTTTTTCGGCTGCCGCCCACTTTTGCAGCGCCGCTTCTGCCCGACCCGCGCGATTCATTGCGGATTGTCAAATCACTTTTTCAGAACTGGTTTCCAGTGCTCGTCCAGTTTCACCAACAGCTCCTGCACAATTCCGGGATACTGTTCCGCCAGATTGTTCGTTTCGTGCGGATCGTTGATCAGCTGAAAAAGTTCCAGATTGACGCCTGCGTTCCTGTGCCGTTCGCCCTCCAGGCTGGGCCTGGCTGCAGGTGGGTTGTCGACCCAGGAAATCAGCTTCCAGGGACCTGAAACACAGCTCCGCGACCAGAGACTTCGCGCTGGCTCTTCCGGGGAAACCATGTTGTGGGCGTACTGCGCCAAAAAGATCGTCTCACGGCTGGCCACTTCAATCTCATCCAGTACGTTGATGCCCGGAAGTGGCTGCGGTGGAACAATATTGCAGGCGGCAAGAATGGTGGGCACGATATCAATGTTTTGCGCCAGATGGTCGTGATCCACCCTGGGGGGAACCCGGCCCGGCCACCGCAGGATAATCGGAGTCCGAACTCCGTTTTCATAAGGGCTGCATTTCCCGAACTCGTTCCATCCGTTATCCGCCAGAAAGATGATCAAAGTGTTGTCATCAACTCCCTTGTCTTTCAGACTGGCCATCAGCTCACCGCAGGTTTCATCGAGCCACTGAACCATGGCAAAATACCGGGAGCGTGCCGGTGGCTGAACGTGAGCATAGTTGGCCAGCAATCGCTGGGGCGGAGTATGGGGTGTGTGAGGCAGGAAAGGGGCGTACCAGACGAAAAACGGCTTGTCGGCCGACTTGGCTTTATCGATGAAATCGCTGATCGGCTGCATTGTCGTACGACCGATCGCGAGTGCTTTTCCACCATGGCGCTCCGTGTCCCCCATACTGTCCGTGAACCCTGCCGCGTCCGGCCGCCGCATCCAGAACTTTCCCGTATGAAGAGTCAGATAGCCAGCATCGGTCAGCTGTTGGGGCAGCATCGGATGCTGAAAGAACCGCTCCAGCCAGGCTTCACGTTGCTGTTGGCCCTCGGGATCGTTTCCCGTGATTCCATGCTGATGTGGATGGAGCCCCGTCAGCAAGGTTGCCAGCGACGGACTGCAGAGCGCTGTGGTGACGTATCCCCGGGTAAAGGTGACGCCCTCGCGCGCCAGTTGATCAATGTGCGGCGTCCTGATTTGCTCGTGTCCCATGAACTGATAATCCGTCCAGGCATGATCATCGCTGATGATCAGCACCACGTTCGGCGGTTTCGGTTCATCGCCGGCGGACAAGCCTGGCAAGTGAATGACCAACAGGGCTACCAGAAGTGGCAAAACGTTTTTCATGGGGTCATTGTCCTTCGGGACTGACGGGGTGGTTGCCAACCAGACCAATACGTTCCGGGCGGCATCAGAATTCACGCCTGATTGTACTGTTCCCGAATGAGCGGAATCCTGGCATGCTCACAGAATTTGCCGATCAAAACCGGCCGCCGGTCTGTCCGGGACACCGGATGCGGAGTGGAGTGAATTCGTGCCCGGTTCCGGTGGACTCCACTCCGGAATGCCCTCAAGTTCTTTTTGCTTCAGGAACTGTTCCAGAAACGGCTTGGGGACATCCAGCGGGGCGTCTTCGTTGACGAGCAGGGGTCGAACTTCATCCCACCATGTGTCGTAGGCCATCCTCAGTTCCCGGACGACCTCCGGATTCTGGTCAGCCACGCTGGTCGTTTGGCCGGGATCGTTTTCCATGTCGAACAGCTGATCGCCTTCCAGTCGCCATTTCTGGTTTCGCACGGCAAAATTTTTGTATTTGCAATGATCGGGGTTGGGGTCTCCCTTGCCAAAATCTCCCGGCGCACCGGCCTTTGCCCAGCGACCCACGTGAAAGAACGTGTAGCGATCGGGCCACTCGACGCCTGGATTTCTGATCAGCGGAACCAGACTGCGTCCGTCCAGCTCCAGATTGCCTGGCAGTTCTGCTCTGGCAATTTCAGCCAGTGTCGGGAACAGATCGTAATGCCGTGCCATCCGGTCAATCCCGACTCCCGGTTGAGTCAGGCCTGGCAGACGCATGAACAGCGGGACGCGCGAGCCCCCTTCGTGCGGCGATCCCTTGGCGCCTTTCATGCCGGCATTGAAGATGCCCGCTCCAGCCGCGCTGCCATTGTCGGTCATGAAAATCAACAGGGTGTTGTCGGACAGTTTCCATTCGTCCATCCCTGCCATCAACCGCCCCATGTTTTCATCCACATTCGTAATCATCCCCAGAAATCTGGCGGTTTTTTCATCGCACTTGTCCCGGTACAGACCGGAGTATTTTTCATCGACGATGTACGGGCCATGCGGCGCATTGACCGGGATGTAGCAGAAAAATGGCTTCGCGTCGGCCGCCGTCGCCTGGGTCTGGATCCAGCCGAGGGCCTGCTGAAAAAAAACATCCGTGCAATAGCCCCGCGTCTGCACGAATTTTCCATTGTGTTTGATGACGGGACTGAAGTACCCGTTGCCGGGAGCATCACTCTGCGAACCGGCGTAATTCTGGCCGATCCCGCCCGCGCCATGAATAAACGTCTCGTCAAATCCGCGACTGTCGGGCTGATAGGGATCGGCATCACCCAAATGCCACTTGCCGAAAATCCCCGTCGTGTAGCCGGCCGACTGCAGCACCTGCGCGATTGTTGTCGCTTTCAGGGTCATCCGGTCCCGTTCCAGAATCGTATGCGTGATTCCATTCTTGAAAGGCGCCCGTCCCGACATTAACGCCGCACGGGTCGGAGCGCAGGTCGGGCTGACGTGAAAGCAGGTGAAACGCGTGCTTTGGGCATACAGTGAATCGAGGTTCGGTGTTTGCAGAAACGGATGTCCATGACAGCCAAGATCGCCGTATCCCTGATCATCGGTCATCACCAGAATGATATTTGGCGGACGCGTGGTGTTTTTACCATCCTGGCCGGCCGTGATGGCAAACGTACCCGGGGCAATCGCAGCCAGCAGGGCGGCCGTGAAACAGCGGAATCCGAAACGGCTGATCCTGCCTGGTCGATTCATTGTTCGTCCTTTCCGGCCAGCGGGTCTGTATCTGTCGCCTTTCGCGAGACCAGTCGCCACTGGAAAAACGTGGCGATCCACATGGCGAGGTGTCTGGTGCAATTCCCTATGGTATCGCAAGCACGCCTGTGCCGAAATCGCCAGAATTCCGGTTTAAATCGATTCGCATTTCCGTTTGAATGCGACGTTTCCATCCGTGCCTGCAATGCCCGCCGTTCCATGCCTGGCGTCGCGGCGTTTACGGTGGTGACAGGGAGCGCGCGGCTGTTTTACCGGAGTGTGTGCAAATGGCAATTTTCAAAATGGGGTCCACCGGAATTCTGACAGATTGGCCCCGGCATCAGGCATTATTTGGGGCCTTCGTGCAATCGAGGGTCGCACACCGCCCCCGGAGCCGGGCTACAATGGCTACGCGTGCCCAGTTTCCCCCGGGAACGCATTCAGGCAGTGGCAGAGATTGCCGCTCAAAGTGAAACCTTTCTGGCAAGACCTGTCGATATCCCGACCGTTGAAATCCCTGAGAAGTTTCTGGACACGGAAGGCAACCAGACATGTGCGATCCAGTATTTTATAAACAGCTGACCTGATGCCACCCCTGAATAACACCGAACTGGTTCTGCGAGAGCTGATGCGAGACCGCCCCGAGGCGATTGTCCGTATCGCTCTCGCGGCCAGAAAGGCGGTGTTGCGATCGGCGGGTAAATGCAGCGAGCTGATCTACGAAACCTACTGCATTTCCAACGCTTTCACCTTCACCGGCAAACAGGGCCAGGGCTTTGTCCACATCGCGACTTATGCCCAACATGTCAATCTCGGCTTTGACCGTGGCACCGAACTGGAAGATCCAGACGGACTGTTGCAGGGAACCGGCAAGCTCACTCGCCATATTCGCCTGAATCAGGTTGCCGATTTGAAGCAGGCTTCCGTCGCAAACCTGATTGAGGGCGCGGTGCTACAGGGGCTGGCCATGGCCGAAAAAAAGGGCGGACGAATACCGCCGGGCGTCACAGTCAGGCGCCGGAACAGGTAACTGGCCCACCGCAGTCTTGCGGTGACAGAGTTAATGGAGACAGATCACGACAAAACGGCCAAATTGATTGGCAGTGCCTTTCTGCTTTGGCACAGTCAATAGTCGCGTGGCGGATTGAGACTTTTCCAGAAACTTTGCGACACCTTTGGAGCATGCCCAGACCATCAATACACCTGCCTCTTCCATGACCTGAATCGTCATGGGATAAACATCGCTGGGTAAAAACCCGGCGCTGTAGCTTGTCAGCATCCCCTCGTTCGGTTGTCGCATCCATGCCTCGGCCATCTGGCTGCGGGCTGAATTGCGAGAGCACGGAAACAGAAGTTTGAATTTCTTTGTCTGCAGTCTAAACCTGCGACATCATGTAAAGCATTTCGCTACAGATCTGAGCCGAGCGCTCGTCGTATCGCTGGGCTTCGAATTCTGTGTCGTCTGCAACCTTTGGGTCTTCATATCGGATCGGCATGCGGAGATCGCAGCCCATCACAAGCGGACAGGCGTCGTCGGCCTGGGAACATGTCATCACCGCACAGTACCCTTTGCCCGGATTCGGCGGATCGCCATAGACCTTCGAAAAACAGACCTGCGGGATGGCCGAGTCCGAGGTAAAGACGCTGTACCGTGGATTGGTCGCGGCAGGATCGTCGGCAACGATCTTCAGTCCACAGCGTTGCATGGCAGCGACTGCCCGCGGGTTGAATGCCGTTGCTTCGGTGCCACCCGAAAACGTCTCAACGCCGGCCAGGCCATAGTATTCGGCAGCAACCTGCGCCCAGATCTGCGAGAGCTGGCTTCGTCGGGAATTGTGTGTGCAGATAAAAACAAGCCTGGCTGGCTCCGACGTCGCCAACCGTCCCCGAACGTAGTCGGCAACCTGCACCAATTCTGCCTTTCGATCGCTGGGTATTGCCTCAAATCCCGTTACTCGTTCATCCACGTATCGGAGCAGCTCGGAATAAAGTGAACTGGCGGATGGCGAGGGCTGGTTTACGGTCATCGGTGGACTTTCTTCTGGCTTGATGCGGGGTAGCGACGGCACAGGCTCAATTCCACTGAACATGGAATCGCAGTGGCCAGCTACTGAAAGCATCCGTTTTTAGCATCTTGACGATCGTTCGGGAAGACTGTACGCTTGCACGCTGACGCAAATATGCATTAAAAACAAAGTTGGCCATGAAACCACAGGAAGCATCGCAGTGTTGCGGGCCGATCGATGATTTGCTCGACGCTGAACTCTTCAGGGCGTTGGGGGAGCCGACGCGGCTGAAACTGCTTTCATGCCTGGCCAAGTGCGGCCGCGCCTGTTCGGTCACCGAACTGGCTGAATGCTGCGCCGTCGACTTCTCAGTGGTCTCACGGCACCTGGGAGTGCTTGAGAAAGCCGGCGTTCTCACCGTGACGAAACAGGGGCGAACGGTCTTCTACGAAGTTCGCTACAGGCACCTGACAGACGCTTTTCGCGCATTGGCAAAGGCGATCGAAGGATGTCGTCCCAGGCGTGGGGCGGCTAAAGCATCGCTTTAGCTTTTCGCCCATGCCTGCATTTCGCCGCGCGGGGTTAAACCGTTCGCACGTAAACCAGTCAGAAAGACAGTCGAAATGGATCAAGCTGAAAAATCAGCAATCAGCTTCTTTGAAAAAAATCTCACCTATTGGGTTGGCTTGTGCATGGTGATCGGGGTGCTCATTGGCAAATTTGTGCCAGCGATCCCCAGTCTCCTGGCAAAGTTCGAGTACGCCAATGTTTCCATTCCGATCGCGGTTTTGATCTGGTTGATGATCTATCCGATGATGATGAAGGTCGATTTTGCCAGCGTGAAGAACGTGGGCAAGAACCCGAAGGGGCTGTTCGTGACCTGGATCGTGAACTGGCTGATCAAGCCTTTCACAATGTTTGGCATCGCGGCCTTCTTTTTCCATCTGGTCTTCAGGCCGTGGATTTCGCCCGGGCTCGCCAGGGATTACCTGGCCGGTGCAGTTCTGCTTGGAGCGGCTCCATGCACGGCGATGGTTTTCGTCTGGAGCCACCTGACCCGCGGCAATGCGGCCTACACCGTCGTTCAGGTGGCAACCAATGACTTGATCATCTTGATTGCCTTTACGCCCATCGTCGCTTTCCTGCTTGGCATTGGCGGGATCACGATTCCATGGATGACGCTGATCGTGTCTGTGATCATGTTCGTGGTTGTACCATTGGTTGGCGGAGTCCTGACGCGGAATCTGGTAATCCATTCCAGGGGCGAAGAGTATTTTCAAAACGCGTTCATCCCCAAGTTCAACAATATCACGATTGCCGGTCTGTTGCTGACACTGGTTCTGATCTTCTCGTTCCAGGGCGAAGTGATCATTAACACCCCCCTGCACATCGTGCTGATTGCCGTCCCGCTGATCATCCAGACGGTGCTGATATTCTTTTTGGCCTACGGAGCCTGCTGGCGCCTTCACTGTCGTCACGATATCGCCGCTCCTGCCGGAATGATCGGAGCTTCGAACTTCTTCGAGCTTTCTGTTGCCGTTGCCATCACGCTTTTCGGGGCTTCTTCTCCAGTCGTCTTGGCAACGATTGTGGGGGTGCTGGTGGAAGTCCCTGTGATGCTGGCCCTCGTTGCCTACGCAAATAGAACCAGCGGTTCGTTCCCGAGATCCGAACCCACCAGGGATTCATGACTTGATTCCGCCGAAGAGACCCGAATGATTCCGACTTCCATTCTGCAGACCGAGTCAAAGTCATCGGGTGAAGCGTTTTCGTTTAGCTCAAATAGATTTGCTGGACAGTGATGTAGATACCCACTGCCAGGGTGCTGCCGCCCGTGATTCGGCGTAACCATGTTTCGGCGCTTGTGACCTTCTTGAAGAAGGCCGAGAACGATTGCTTGCCAAAGACGAGCAGCAGGGCAAAGACCAGGACGGGAATGCCGGTGCCGATGCCGTACAGCGCCGGAAGGAAGACGCTCGAATCGTTCTTCACTGCCAGCGGAATCAAGCTGCCAAAAAAGAGTGCGGCCGACACCGGGCAAAAGCTCAACGCGAATAGCAGCCCTAACAATCCAGCTCCGACCATGCCGAGCTTCTCAAACTTCTCGCGTAACTTCTCTGCATGTCTTGGCCTGAGCTCATCGGAAGTTCGATCAGACCGAGCAGCACCATGCCAACCAGAATCAGTAGCGGTCCAAGAAACAGATTGAGATACTTC
>JBGSVU010000114.1:0-6007 GCA_041752775.1 Pirellulaceae bacterium
TCAGTGGCTTCGGCTTCGTTTTCCGTTTTGGGTTCCGGTTTTGAGAAAATTGCGGTCCAGGTTTTTCCGCCGTCCCGGGTACCCCAGACGGCTCCATCGGTGGTTCCGGCGTAGATCACGCCGGCTTCCACCGGAGATTCAGCGATGGCACTGCCAGACCCGTTGCTGGAGTTGGTGATTTCTTCCGAAATCGCCGTGAGGTTGTCGCCCCGGCTGAGAGAGCGAAAAACATAATTTCCAGCCGAATAAAAAATCTGGGAGTTGTGGGGTGAAAGAACGTAGGGTGTTTTCCAGTTGAAACGGTACTGCACGCCACGGGGTGGACGGGGCCGAATAAAACCGCGTTCTCCGGTCCGCAGGTTGATGCGGCCCATCCCGCCGTTCTGGCTTTCGAAATAAATCTGGTCGGGATCTTTCGGATCAACGGTGGTGACGAAGCCGTCACCGCCGCCCACATTGAACCAGTCGGTGTTGACGGTGCCCCGGTCGCGGGCACTGCGGGCCGGACCACCCCAGCTGCCATTGTCCTGCAATCCGCCGTAGACGCGGTAGTCTTCGCGCGAGTCGATATCGACATGATAGAACTGTCCAATCGCAATATGGTTGTGATGGTCCCAGTTCTGCATGGTGTCCCAGGTGACATACAGTCCGCCGTCGTTGCCGAGCAGCATGTGGCGGGGGTCTGTGGGATCGATCCAGAGAGCGTGATGATCGACGTGAATGCCGTCGGTCACGCCGTCCGCGGTGAACGTCTTGCCACCATCGAACGAGCGATAGAGGTCGGTGCCGCAAACAAACATCTTGTTGCGGTCGGTCGGGTCAATGCGAATCTGGCTGTAGTACATCGGGCGGGGATTGAGCGTATTGATGCGCTCCCAGGTCACGCCGCCGTCGGCGGACAGATAAATGCCACCGTATTCGTGAGCGTCGGGGCCCTGTTCATCCTGCAGGTTTTCGGCCTGGCCACCGAGTGTGCCGGTAAATGGATTGTTTCCACGGGTACCTTCGGGAACCTTGTCCAGTTCCACCTCGACAGTTACCAGTTCGCGATTTCGGGCGATTTCGAATTTGATTTTTTCGCCGGCCTGATGTTTGCGAACGGCCGAGAGCAGCTGGTTGTAGCTCAGGACCGGTTTGTCGTCGGCCTGCAGAACGATGTCGTCGATTTTCAGTCCGGCTTTGGCAGCGGTGGAGTCTTCGGTCACGTCGGTCAGGCGTGCCCCGGCGTCAGCATCCGTGCCCCGAACGCCCAGAAAAGGCATGTTTTCAGGCAGTTTTGCGATGTTTTCCGATTCGACGATGGCGACAACGTAATTCGGGTCGGCATCAAACCAGTCCAGACCGATGCGGCCGAGGTTGCAGGAGGGAAGTCCTTTTGTGACGCGGGCGAAAGTCTTGCCGCCGTCGGTAGTTTTCCAGATACCCGCGCCTGGACCGAACCTTTTTTCGGGATCGTTGCCATCGAAACCGTCGCGTTTCCGTTCGTAGGTGGCGACCAGCAGTTCGTCGGGATTTTTGGGATTCATCTGGACATCGATCACGCCGGTCAGATCATCGACAAAAAGGATTTTCTCCCATTTCTTTCCGCCATCGACGGTTTTGTACAGTCCGCGGTCTTCGTTGGGGCCCCACAGGCGGCCGAGTGCGCCGACGTAAACGATGTCATGGTTTTCCGGATGGATTGCAATGCGTCCGGTCTGGAAGATCTTTTTCAGGCCCATGTTTTTCCAGGTCTTCCCCCCGTCCACGGATTTGTAGACGCCATCGCCCCAGGAAACGCTGTTGCGCGGGTTGGCTTCACCGGTTCCGACCCACACCAGATTCGGGTCGGTCGCCGAGACCTGCACGTCACCGATCGAAACAGTCGACTGCTTGTCGAACAGGTGTTCGAAGTCGCTGCCGTTGTTGACCGTTTTGAGCAAACCACCCGAGGCGCTGGCGACATACCAGATGCTGTGGTCGCCGGGGTAAACGGCTATCGAGGTGATCCGTCCGCTCATGTTGGCGGGGCCGATCGATCGCCAGTCGACGGCATCGGCCCATTCCTGTGGCAACGCGGCGCCATTCTGCTGGGAAAAAGCGGTCGCAGACAACAACGATGTCAGCGCGACCGTCGCCAAAAAGAAGGCGCGAAAAACAGTGCGGTTCATGGTTCTGACCTCAGGGTGTGACATGGGCCGGGCGTTGAATCGGCCTGCGGCTTTGCAAAACTATACGTTCGAAATCGTTTCCCACTGTCCCTGATGTTAGTTGCCCGCTGCCCGTTACTCAATCTGACCAGGCGGGGTGCGGGCCGGTTTTTTCCCTTCAGGCGCAACAACTGCCACAACAGGCATGTTAGACTTCTGCTTTCGGTCCCCTGGGGGCCCGAATCGCGCTTCTGCAAAAACCAGGTTTTGCGAGATCGGACGGAATGAACAGGTGGACCCGAAAACTCCATCGCTGGGGCGCGGTGCTGATTGCCGCACCGCTGTTGCTGGTGATTGTGACCGGTCTGATGCTGCAACTGAAGAAGCAGGTGGCCTGGGTCCAGCCGCCGACCCAAAAAGGGACTCCGGGTCCGCCCGGAACCAGTTTTGGCCAGATCCTGGCCATGACCCAGTCCATTCCCGAACGCGGTGTCCGTACCTGGGATGACATCACCCGGCTGGATGTGCAACCGTCCAAAGGAATCGTCAAAGTCCAGTGTGCCAACAACTGGGAGGTTCAGCTGGATCTGGCCGACGCGACGGTGCGCTCCAGTCTGTACCGGCGCAGCGACTGGATCGAAAGCCTGCATGACGGATCGTATTTTTCACAGTTTGCGAAACTGTGGATTTTTTTCCCCAGTGGCCTGGTGCTGTTCCTGCTATGGGTGACTGGCGCCTGGTTGTGGTACCTGCCGGTCCGGGCGCGACAGCGAAAAAAGTACCGGGACAGGACACCGCAAACGAATTGAGCCGGGCGCTTGAATTTTACAGGCCCCTCAAGCCGTAGGTCGAAAACACGTCAACCGACTGCTGAAACTGGAAATAGTCCCGAGTGATGGTTCACACGCCGGACGATTGAACAGGCCGCACGATTTACCGGTTGCGGCTGCTCCAGTAGGGGATGCAGCGTTCCGCCACCAGAACTTGCGGAAGCGGGTGCTGATTCCCGGAAGTCACGAACAAATGTCGGGCGTCTTCCACCCGACTGATTACAATCCCCGGACCGGTTTCATGCAGCAGGCCGTTGATCGCATGACTGGTTGATACGATGATCGCGCCCGGGTGCTGGTCCAGATATTCCGCCATTTCGTCGCTCGCATATTCGTCGAACTGGACGAAGCGCAGGCCGGGGATCGACAGTCGAATGCCAAAAGTTTCATGGCAGTAAAACACAACCGGTTGGCCGGTGAACTCGGGCATTTCCTGCAATCGTGCCACGGCTCCGTGAACGGATCGCCATCCGGAAATCCGGGGCACGAGGTCGCCCGTCGCCAGAAGGATGAAAACAAACGCACCTGCAGCGAGGCTGCTCCATGCCCGCTGATGTTTTTTCTGCGCGGTCAGTAATTCGGTCACGATCCAGGCAATTGCCAGCCCCATCACAAACACTCCGGCATGCCACAGCGGCATCGCTTCAGTCCCTGCCAGAGAAACGAAAATCACGATTCCCGTGCCTGTCACCAACAAAAAACGGGCCACATGGACCGGTGCGGCATCGAACCATTTCGCAGTTGCAGAACCGGCGGACCACTCGGCCATCCGGTGAACCAGTGCGGCCGCGAGGATAATCGCCAGCGCCGGAAAAGCCGGCAGAATGTAAGTCGGCAGTTTTGATTCGGACAGCGAGAAAAATCCCACAATCCAGCCGGCCTGCAACACCGCGAGCCCCAGGGCCCGACACCGGAGCATTCGAATCGCCCGCGCGTTGTCCGCGAAAAATCGAACGGCAACCGGCCAGGATGCCGACGCCGGAAAAAGGGCCAGCAACAGCACTGGGCCATAGAACCACCAGGGTTGCTGGTGATTGAACGCATCCGAAAACCGTACCACGTGATGTTTCCAGAAGTAGTATCGCAAAAAATCGGGATAGACAATCGCGTTGCCGATGAACCACGGGCCGCACACGACCAGCACGATCGCTCCGTAGACCAGCCAGGGTCGAATCGCCCACAACGACCGGTTGCCATGCATCCAGTGGTACAGAACCAGAGCGGGCAGGGTCACGACCACAACAACCGGGCCTTTCATCAACAGCCCCAGACCGCCGGCCAGAGCCGACACGACCCACCAGCTCCAGACCATCGACACCCTGCTCCCGCGCGGAGCCCGCGTTCCGGCTGGCAAACTCTCCGTGGCCATCCACGCCGCGTACATCACAACCGTCGCCAGTGCCGTCAGCGCCATGTCCATCGTCACATAGCGACCCGCGATGACAAAGCCGAGGCTGCCCAGCAAGACACCTGCCGCCACGACCGCAGCGGCGGCACCGGTCATTCGCCGCGCCACGAACCAGGTCGCGAGAACCGTAAAGACACCACACAGAGCGCCGGGCAGACGGGTTGAAAATTCACTGATGCCAAAAACCCGGTAGGCCGCCGCGACTGACCATGCCATCAGCGGAGGTTTGTCCCAGTAGGGCTGGCCGCCGAGTTCCAGCGATGCCCACTGACCGGTCCGCACGATGTTCAGCGCCAACTCGGCATTCCGCGCTTCGTCGGGTTCGAACAGCGTGTACCCGAGATTGTTGCCCAACAACACCAGCGAACCCAGCAGCAGCCCTGCGACCGCAAAAAGTTCCCATCGTTTCAGCGCAGGTTGCTGGCCAAAAGATGCTGTGCCGGATTCGGAATTGCTGAATGCCGCGGCGCCGGGAAATTTCAGTTCGCACCACCAGAACCGAATCGCGCTGGCCATTGAGGCCAACGCGTTCTTCCAGGGGGCTGGGATTTTTCCGGGGCGCTGCTTCCTGTTATCTGGAACGGGAAGGATGGCCGTGGTCGGCTGATCCGTTACCGGCGGGCTGTCACCGGTCAACCCGGCCCGCGAAAATTCCGAGTTTTCGATGCGGCACTTTTCCGCGCGCAGCAGGGCAATGATTTCGGCGATGCCTGATTGACTGCCAACGGATTCCAGTGTGGCCAGCAACTGCGGTCTGTTGCACCGGATAGCGGCAACATTGCCACCATGTTTTCGCGACCCGAGCAGCCACCAGACCATTTGCGCCTGAATCCAGACCAGAATCCGGTGAATGCTGTCGCGCAGGGAGTGCGCCGGTGCCGTGCGTCCCTGTACGACGCACCGGGCCTGAAAGCCGGCCGGAATTTTCCGCAACAACTCCGCGCTGCTGGACGGCTCGATCACAAATCCGTCTTCAACGAGGATGATGTCGTCGCAGTTGTGGCGGGACAACATGTCGCGCAGCAGGACGGGGTCAATCGCGGGCCCCAGCCGGCGGCGGTGCACTTCAGCGATATCGTCGCTCACCGTTCCACTGGCGCGCGGCGGCTCACCCGATACCGGCAGGGATGTGAAACCCTCGAGTTCGTCTGGCGTATAAATTTTCAGTTCAGAAGAGTCTGGTGACATTCAAAAAAACACTGCGGCCAAAGGGAAACGTTCAGAATGCCCGCACCAAAAACGGGTGTGCTGCCGTTCCAGCCCCGCAGGTTCGCGGAATTCTGGCGGGCTGCATGGCCACAAGCCTAAAGGCTTTCCGGATTTTTCAGAACATCAGTTTGCCAGCAGAATGCCAGCACCGGGCGCCAGACAGAAGCTGGCCTGAAATGCCGTTCAAGCCGGCGGGGTGGGGGGATTGTCACCGGGACGCGGGAGAGGCCCGTCTCGCAGTTCCGACCAGGTCTTCCGGATTTGACCAATGTGCCGTGAAACGGTGCGCGCCGAAAAATCGGCTTCGGCGGTAATTTCTTCGATGGTGTGACCCGCCAGCCGCATCAGCGCAGTCTGTCGATGTTCATCGTCGGGCAGCAGGTCGAGCAAAATGCCAAAATCGTGATTCAGCGCAACGCGGTCATCGGGAG
>JBGSVU010000115.1:0-1553 GCA_041752775.1 Pirellulaceae bacterium
AGGACTGACACATCCGGAATCTCCCTGTCGTGCGGTTTTCACCTGTTGGCGTTCACTCTTGTATCGACTTCAGATGTGTCTACCTCGTTTCCCGGACAATTCGGCAAAACTTCAGGCTTTGGGATTGTCCCGATCTGGTCAGTGGCCGGTCCAGTTGATAGTCTGGCTGGATCAAATTTGCTGTCGGGTCCGCCTGGGCGACTTGCACAGCCCAGACCAGACCCGAACACCAGTCCAGACCCGTACCATTGCCGAATCCATGAACCGACCGCCGCTCAACAAGATACCACGTGAAGACGTCCCCAAGGGTGACGTGCTGTGCAAATATTGCACCGCCAAATGCTGTCGCTATTTTGCCTTGCCGATGGAAACTCCGGAAGAAGAGCGCGATTTCGATTTTATGCGCTGGTATCTTCTGCACGACCGGGCAACGGTTTTTCTGGAAGACGACACGTGGTACATCCTGGTCCACACCGAGTGTCGGCACCTGCAATCCGACAACATGTGCGGGATTTACGAGACCCGCCCGCAGATCTGCCGCGAGTATTCGACGGACAACTGTGAATACGAAGACCACTATGTCTATGACGGATATTTTGAGCGACCGGAACAGGTCCAGGAGTATCTGTCGGCGAGATTTCATTCCAAACCGTCGCACGGGGATTTCAGGACCCGGCGGCCAACGGCACTGCCGATCATCCGCTCCATGCCCCGGGCCGAAAAGTAGCCCGGGCAAGGAAACAGCCCCTGCGGGATATTTGCACCGGACCGCAATGATTTTCCGGGGCGTTATTGCATTCCATTTTCTCCGCTCCCGGATGACTGATGTCCCAGAAAATGATTGAACCCCGGACGCTGAAAGGCTTTCGCGACTTTCTCCCCGCGCGGATGATGCTGCGCGAGTCGATTCTGGAGACGGCCCGTCGCGTCTTCCGTTCCTACGGGTATGCCCCGATCGACACACCGGCCCTGGAACTGTTCGAGATCCTCGCTGGAAAAGGCAGTGAGGAAACGGACCGGCAGATGTATCACTTCAACGATGCCGGCGACCGGCATGTCGGGTTGCGCTTTGATCTCACGGTTCCTCTGGCCCGTTTTGTTTCGCAACACGCCCAAGAACTGGGGATGCCTTTCAAACGCTACCACATGGCGACCGTGTGGCGTGGCGAAGCACCCCAGGCCGGACGGTTTCGCGAGTTCATGCAGTGCGATTTCGACACCATCGGAACCACTTCGGTTGTCAGCGATATTGAAACGGTGCTGGTCGTTCACGATCTGGTTCAGGCGACCGGAGTCGGCGAATTTGAAATCCGGATTAACAACCGCAAGATTCTGACAGGGCTGCTGAACCGGTTTGGTTTGAGTGCACATTCGGTGGCGGTGCTGCGTGCTATTGACAAATTGCCCAAAATCGGCAGTGAAGCGGTCGTCGCCGAGTTGCAGGCCCAAACGTCAGCCCCTGCAGAGACCTGTGCCGCGATCATCAACCTGCTGGACAATCCGGTCGACAGTGGCGAGCGCAGACTGGACGACTCGCTGGACCGTTTGCCTGC
>JBGSVU010000116.1:0-10783 GCA_041752775.1 Pirellulaceae bacterium
TCGCCGGTCTCGGTTCCGTTCACCTACTACGGTACCCGCGAAATTGCCCTGCAGAAAGATGGGTACCAGTCTGTCGAAGTCAAGCAGCGGATTCGCCCACCCTTCTACGAACTCTTTCCGCTCTCTTTCTTCTCCGAAAACCTGGCCTTTCGTGAACGCCGTGACGTCCGGGTTCTCGACTTCACCCTGCAACCCAAAGAGCTGGTGCAGGAAAACCAGCTGGTCGACCGCGCCACGCAATTGCGCGGCGACGTCTATCGCGGAACAGTCACCGGCCCTATCCGGTAACCGGAGGGATTCAATCCGGCCGCGAGACTGTTCCGGTTGTGCAAGCTGGTGACGCAGGGCAAACGCGGCAATCGCGGTGATCTGCAATCTTTCGCAAAACCGGATAACAGGTGATCTTTGCCAGCAGCCGATCCAGTTGATATCGGTCGGAATCCCTGTGAACCAGCCCCGGAACCAGCAATGAATCGCCTGGCATTGACTCTTCTTTTTCCTGCAGTTCTGTTTTCTTTTACTGTGGAAACACGAGCCCAGCTGATCCCGGGAGTTTCCGTCAAAACCACTCGGGTCGATACGTACGCCCCTGAATCGCCGTGGAGTAACGGCTATCTGTTTCAAAACTGGATTGGACATGGCGGCAAGTTCTACAACTGCGACTGCGAAGAGGAAAAGCGTTTTTCCCCCTATATTCACTGGAAAACCGTCACTCATTGTGAAACGCCGCGCGTCGGCTGGAACATACTGAAGCACGATATCGACGAGGTCCGGGCACGCGTCCGCACCGGAAAGTGCCTGCCGGCATGCTGGCCCCGCGTCTGTTGCCCCGATTGCCAGATCGACGACGGTTGCCGCACCTGCCAAACCGCCGCGGAACACCGCCCGGACAACTTCCGCAACGAATCCGGTGTTCCCGCGCCGACGGCCGAACAGGACCTGCCGGACCCGAAAACGGAGCAGGGTGCAGTCGTGCGAATCGCCGACGGAATTCGGACCGCAAATGCCGACTCGAACGCCGCGACATCTGCCCGACCCGCCAGCGCCTCTGGTTCCAACGGCCTGTTGACCCGTCGTCCGTTAAAACGCTGAAAATGCTGAGCGCCCGTCCCTCAGGGGTTCCCGCCCGAGGGAAAGGCGGAGAGAGAGAGAGTCAGACCCGAGGCAGAGCCCTTTGGAGACAGGCTCTGAGTCTGTTTTCCGGCGTTCCACGATTCGGATGTTGTTCTGTACTCTGCGTTCCCGATGAGTTCTCCGCTAAAATCCGGTTGCCATGTTACGGGTAGCAGGGTCCTCTTCCCGCGCGCCCGACACCATCATCGATCCAGAATCCAGAAACACCTCTCGAAAGGAAACGCACTCTGATGGGACACGACGAACGGCTGAAACAACTGGGCCTGGAATTGCCACCCGCCCCCAAAGCCATCGGCGTTTACAAACCTGCCGTGATCCATGGCAATCTGCTGTTGACATCCGGTCACGGTCCGCTGAAACCTGATGGCACCCTCTACACGGGCACAGTGGGCGCCACCGCGACCCAGGAAGACGGGTTTGTCGCAGCCCGGCAAACCGGACTGGCCATCATCGCCACGCTGAAAAAGGAACTGGGATCACTGGACCGCGTCAAACGCGTCCTGAAAATTCTCGGCATGGTGCAATGCACGGCCGACTTCAAACAGCAACCCGCTGTGATCAACGGTTGCAGCGAACTGTTTTCGGAGGTCTTCGGACCGGATGCAGGCGTCGGTGCAAGGAGCGCCGTCGGCATGAATGCCCTGCCTGTCGACATGATGGTCGAAATCGAAGCAATTTTCGAAATCGAAGTCTGATTCAACAGGCTTCGGCAGTCCGATGGGACACCGTCGCGCCACCGGAAGCGGGGACCGAAACGGAAGTGGCCTTCAACCGGAACCGCGACCGTTGGCCGGGTACAGGAATAGGTGCGGAATTGCCGGGCCGCAACAACGACCGCCTGGATCAGTCGCTGACTTGCGTCTCGAGGAATCGGGCGAGGCGGTGAAAGTCGCTGCCAGATTTGATGTAACGCACGACGGTGACAAGTGTCTGGGGATCGATCAGTTTTTCAAACGGTTCGTAATGCAGTTCCAGCTGGCCTGAAACGCTGACCATGACTCCGTTCAGGTTCCGTTCGGCGAGGGCGCGAAATGCTCCGACACCGAGCTGGCTGCCGAGCATCACGTCAAAAGCATGCGGTTTGGCACAGCGTGATTCGTATCCCAGCTGCAAACCCTTGACCCGGCGTTTTTTCCCCATGCGTTTTTCGTAGTGGGCCGTCACATGGGCCGTGAAAATGTCACAGAGATTGATTTCCGAAATCGAAATGTGACCATGGTCATCGCGCCGGACGCCTTCGAGGAATCGCGCCGGCAAAAACTCGGCCAGTCCCTCCGCCAGAACAATCACGCCGTACTCTTTTCCCTCGCGTTCGCGGGCAATCATCGTTTTGACAATCCGCTCGACGACTTTGTCGAGCGCCATCACGCGACGCTTCTTCTGTGATCCGTCGGGCAGGGTCGCGACTTCCTCATGGCTGTATTCGCCCTCGATGTCCTCAACGCTGATCACCAGGCTGCTTTCACCGGCAATGGCCGCACCGTAGGCCAGCCATCCGGCACTGCGGCCCATGGTTTCGGCCACAAAATAGCTGCGGGTAACTTCGGCGTCGTAAATCAGGTTTCGCAGTTCCTGTGCGAGGAAATCGACGGCGGTGAAAAATCCGAAGGTGAAATCGATCCCGTGGTAGTCGTTGTCGATCGTCTTGGGCAAATGCACGACCGGGATATTTTTTCCCGAATGACCGGGACGCAACTGAAACAGCCGGAACTTGTTGGCGGATTTCAGGGTATCGTCGCCGCCGATCGAGATCAGGGCATCCGCGTTGATACTGCGCAGGGCGTCATAGACATTCTGCAGCTGAAAGTTCTTTTCCGGATCGTCCAGGTCGGCGGGACACTGAACCAGTTTTCCGGGATTGGTTCGCGCTGTCCCGATCATGATTCCCTGCGAATTGCGGGTCCTCGCGAGCACTTTGTGAGTCAGGTGCATGTAGTCCCGGCCTTCGACCAGCGGACGCTCTGCGGAGTACTCCGACAGCGCCGAATAGCCGTGCCGGATTCCCACGACCTGAACTCCAGCACGCAGAAACGAAACCGCCGCGGCCGAAATCACCGCATTGGCTGCCGGTGCCGGCCCGCCGGCAAACAAAATTGCCACCCGTTCGAACCGGATGTCCGGACGGGCAGGAGACGAAAGACTGTTGCTCATGTTTATCGGGAATCAGTTCTGGTCGGTATTTGCTCTGGTCTGCCTTTGCACTTCAGGCCTGAAACCGCCGTCGCAAGGATGCTGGATGGGCAGTTTGGCGTGCGACGATGCCTGTTTTGAACGTGAAGTCTACGGCAAGCCAACCTCGGATTCAAAGCCCACGCGCGGCCTGAAAAAGCCATGCCAGATCGCTGGAATCGCCAAGGGACCGGCGTTTGCCCGCACACCGGGTGTTCCGGAAGCAGACGCTCCGTTGCGCCAATAATTCGGGTCCGGAAAATGCCTCCGCACCCGCCGCCAGCATCGGCGACGACGGTTCCCCAACCGTCAATGCCGGTGTTTCAGCGAACAGGCACCAGCCCCGCAAATTTTTCGAACGAATAATTAAGGCCCTCAGCAACGGACGATCTGCCACTTCGGTCGGACCAGTCCCGTTTCCCCCAAAAGAAGCCACCGGCCTCCCCACAGAACAGTCCAGAAATCCCAAAATCTTCCGGTCTCAAAATCTTCCGGTCTCAATTTTTCCCAATTTGTCGTGCGCATGGGCGCCAGCCAATACTCATCCCTCCCCATCCCATCCATCCATGAAAACATAGATCCATGGTTCCAGCGGCGCCACAGGCGGTCTTTAAATAGCACGGCGCTTCGCAAGATGCGTCGGATTTGCACAACGCCCCCTCGGTGCACCTGATCGGTGACACCGCCGTTCCACTCGCCCTTAACCACCCTTTCTGTGTTGTCGCTCCTGGAGGTTGCTGCAATCTGAATTATAAAACCGTGGCTCCCCCTCGCCCCGTGAATTCAATTTCAAAAAAAGAATCCACCACCTGCGCCAACACTTTGAGAATTCACGGGGAGAGGGGGTCGGGGGGTGAGGGGGCAGAGACAAGGCAATATTCAGAAAGATGGCAGGCCACCTCAAACAGGCTCACCGATGCCGGTGTATTCCTTTCGGGCAGCAGGGTTCAAATCCACAACCGCCCCTCACCCCCCGACCCGCTCTCCCCCAAAATCCGCAGGCAATCTGTTCGCGCTGGCTGCATCATGAATCCGGATTTTGGGGGAGAGGGGGAGCAATTGAAGTCGCATGCGTCTGCTCGCAGAAAGTACCGACAATCGGTGACACCCACTTTGAGTAGCACACATTTCACCTTCATCCGTTTGGGCGTGCCGCGTCGCCATGTCGTCAAGCCTTTCGCTTCGCCGGCATCCGCACGGTCACATGGCACATCGAAAAGTTTTTGATTGCGATGGGCCATTGCCAGCGGAGTCGGCATAACGGCCGCATCGCCTACGTTGGTTTCCCTATTCCTCGAAAACATCCGCGTTGACCGAACGGCGGCCAACTCAGCGACACGCCCGTTGCGAATTCTGCCAACGAAAGCATGGAAACAGACCATCATTCGACCAAGCAGGAAATCAGCATCACAACGCTATCACAATCTTCGTGCTCTTCGTGTCCTTCGTGGTTGAAACACGCCGCTGGCCCGCCGATCTGGCAACGACGGTCAACCTCTGCCCCCCAGTCTCCGGCCTCCAGCCTGTCCGCGCGGGATCCGCCATGACTTCAATACGACTCAAAATATCCGAAGCTCAAAAAACGTTCCGCACCAGCGTCACGCCACCGCTCTGCGCCGCGGTCAAAACACGGGCGCGAAATCATCTGGTCCCAGGCACTCCAGACAAGGATTCAGTCTCCATCGCGCCCGAAAACTGCTTCGCAAGGCGTCCTGGACCCGGCCACTCACCATTCACCGGAGGTCAAAAAAGAATCGGGATCACTCGTTCCGAAGGAACCAAATCACAAGAGCGATGCAAAACATTCCAGGCTCGACCATCGGCCAACTTCACCCGGCCCATCAAACCACCCGAATCAACCGGGCTTCTTGAACAGAGAATTTGAGCATCGGCTCCGTTCGGTCCAGCGTCAACCCAACGCAGAACTCACCGCTCACTACGCGATGTCAAATTCCTGGTGGTTATCCCGCGTTGTCGACGTGGTGTCTTATAGCAGCAAAACCGTCGGAAACCTGTTCGATCTTGAACCAAACTGGGATTGAGGGAAACGATCGAAAACGAAATGCGAGATCATTGGCGAGTATTGCAAAATCAATTTCAGATTCCCAAAGCCTGTCAATACCGAATCCAAATGTTACCGTCTTAAATTTGGATATGGGTTGAGAAATGGGTGTAATCGACAGGCTGGAAATTGACTCCACAATCAGGCCCAGGGTATTTGCACCAGTTTCATCACCATCAATTTCCGGCAAACAGTACAGAAACCCTTTCCAGTCGGGGACTTGTTCAAGCGAAAATATGTGACGCAAATCACCACACGACAATTCGGGTAAATCTGTAGTTTTGCCATTTAGAGCCGCTTCATATTCCTGCATATTGAAAATGCGGAGTTCTTCCGTTGCTACGCCGTGTCCTCGCCCATGATCCGGGTTAGTAAACCAAATTACGCTGTGATCGTCAATTTCCCTTGCCGCTATGGTGGGTACGCCACAGCTGTAACAGTATTCGCATTCATCGAGTGTGATTTCGGGTGATGAAGCGCCGAAGGACGCAGCATGCGTGGCGATCTCGATACCGTCGATATAAATCCTCACAAAATCGGCAACACCCATGCCATCCATCTCAAGCGATTTCGTTTCAGAGTGTATTTCCAAACGCATGGGTGGTGCCCCTGGTGGGACGTTTCGACGAATAGATTGTCCGCCCGCCTGAGCGGACCGAGCCGTGAATCCGGTACAGGTTGCCCCCGCAAATTTCATAAGGTGACTCCCGTGGGGGCACACCGCTGAAGCCGGAATCAGTTTAGCCGTGTTGACGCCGGGCGGCAAGCTTTTGAGAGGCTCGCCCTTGCGGAAGCGAAACGGATGGGACGGATAAAACACCAGTTTTTGGCCCGGTTTTTCCAGCGGCGCAGCAGGCGTTCTTCACGCAGCATGGCGAGTCAATGGATGGATCGGATTCGGGCTGATTCAGGAATCATGAGGCAGGCTGCCGGGGCCGGAAGATCAATAGCAGGATGATTGATGGCCAAAAGATTGGAGACGGGATGGTTGTAATGGGGATCAGGCGCCAGGGGGCTGGTACGCCAATGGGCATCCAGTCACCAGCTGGACGTCAGTCGGCCCAGTCGTCCATGGGGTGTTTGGGTTGAGCCTGTTTTGCAACGGCTCTGATTCGGTCCAAATAGCTTTGATGGGATTCGGAAATTTCCATGGCATCGCCAATCCAGAGAAGTTGCCTGGTCGCAATCTTTGGACCCAGCGGAACTCGCTCCAGCCAACACGTATAGGCTTCGAGGTCGTTCTGTGACAGTTCCAGAAGATTGAACAAACCGAATGCTGACCTCGCCTTCAATGCAAAAACGTCTTCCCAAGCAGCGTGCAGTGGCGGATCCATCCTGGCGAGGGCAAGCAGTACTTCTTTGAGTGGAGGACGAACGACCGGATACACAACATGCGGAGGCGGAGACCAATGAGGCGGGAATTCATCCGGAGAATGCTTGCCCAGGATCGCCAACCCTTCGTCAATCCGGCCCGACATCATCCGGATTTCCACCTGGTAACGCAGCTGTTGTTCCCGCTGTGTAACGGGCAGGACCGGCAACCAGATCAACAATGCGGCACATGCAGTTGCCAATAGCAAGGGAGATGTTTCGACTGGCTGGTTCAACTCTGTCAGCAACGGTTTCAGTTTGTGCCTCGAAATGCACATTCCCAGCGCGGCGACCAGAACAAAGGGCAGCAAACCAAAACTGGTCAGCTGAATCATCATCCCAACTGCACTCAGGAGGTTCTCGGTCGCCGTATACCGCACTCCTCCCATAACGGCAATAAAAGACACCGGAAACTCAACTGAAACAGCGACAATCACGGCCACAACATTCGCAAACAGGACCGTGATTATCCCCGATGAGACAGGATACCAGTGGAAAACCACCTGGATTACGCGGGCCATCAGCGCGACTCGCCAGAGTGCAACCAGGGCCAGTGTCCAAAGGTTGGCCTGTACTGCGGCGACTTCCGTGAACAGTCGCTCGTAAGGGACCGCATACAAAAATGCTATTGGAGCCGTCATCCAGAACAGGCCGACGAAGCGATACCAGCCTGGAAAAAACCGAACAGGTGGCTGTTGCCGGATCGCTGCCGTGACGCAGACCAGCAGATACAGCGTCGTTGCGGCAACCAGTGAAGCCCCCAACGGAATCGCCAAATGCCACGGCACGTCCCATAAACTCTCTCCATCATACTCCCGTGCAAATCCTGCCGCCAAAACAAACAGTGCCCCGATCCAGAACGCCAGGCGGGAACTCGCAATCGTAATAATCGCCTGACGGTCGCCGCCAAGAAATTTTGCCAGCGTGACCAGACCGAACCTCGACGAAGCGGCGATCCCGACTGGAGCGTTGGACGTTGCTGGTGAGTTCACAGTCCGGATCTCCTGAAACAGTTTGACTGCGAATGCCATTACAGACCCGTTGGCAGCGACGCCTTTGACCGGCATCTCCAGTATCGGCAACTGCCGGCAGCCAATGTCGCGAATAACAGTCCTGCTGTTGCTGGTTCGGGAACTGCCGTTCCCTGAAACTGAAACTCACTGGCCATCGTCCATTCAGACCTCCGGATCAAACGAACCTGCCATTGGTCTGCCGCAGGAAGCAATGACATGTCGAGATTGACCCAGAATGGAGTACTCCCGGCAGGATCTGCGACGTTGAAGGTTATTCCATTGACAATTACCTGAATCGGCGGCCTCACGCCGCCGGAGCCGTTGGAGTCGTCAAAATGGATGCTCAATGTCGATAATTCCACCACCGACGCGAAGTCAATCGAAATCAGCGGGTCAACCAGTCTCCACCCAACATAGGGTCCGGTACCAGCAATGTTCTCAACTTGATCCCAGTTTCCCGCAGCAACAACTCCGTCCGTCAAGTCACCGACCCCACCACTCAGGGGCGCTCCGTCCAAAGTGGTGTTGCCGGACCCTGTGTAGAAACGATCCCAGTAATTGAATTTACCGGTACTTGCCACCCCATATCCATTTGGCATGTCGTAACGAGCAGGAACCAGGAAGTCCGCATGGGCAACCGACCCACAGCACACCCCAAAAAACAGGACGAGTGTTCTTGTAAAATTCATGAGTTTCTCCATTTCTGAATTCAGGCTTTGGAATTTGACTCTCCGACAGTTTACTTCAGAACGATTCTCCCATAAATCGATCGCGATGTGCGAATAAAGAAGGAAAACCCCAAAGGGTCAGGGCTCAGCTCAAAAAAAGAGAAAGGGTGCATCCCGCGCAGTCCCCAATATTCGGCGACTCCTGCTACTGTTGGAGGAAATTCTATCTGACTTCACCTTTGCAGTGGCGTCGTACGTGCAGGATCCGGCAGGGTGGGAGATCGGAGTCTGACAGTTTGGAGGCCCTGCAGCTTCGCACACAGTTTCCACCAGACTTCCGCCGTCGGAATCGTCAGATTCGCCGGAAACCATTCCCTGAGATCCTGACACTTCGCCCGCAACCTCTTCTTGGCCGTCTTCCTCTTCAGCTTGAACTTGCCTGCGCGGCTCGTGCCGCAGTATTGGGTGACACCAGGGAAGTCGAACGTCTCCAGAGCCCCTTTTCCCAACGCCGTCAAGTCTCGACAAGGCCCCCATCGGGCCCGCCCCGATGGAAACAGGTCTGACAACTAAAACAAGGCACCAGCCAACCCATTTCCCCACCCCGCCCGCCGCCAATGACGGTGAGCGCCGGGTCGCTGCTCGCCATGACGCGACGACAGATATTGCCTTCCAGCGTAGCCGTTCACGCGCCGGGGTCTGACGCGTTTTTCGGCCGGGTTACTTGCAGTCAGGCCACCCATGTACCGCCGAATAACGGGACTGAACCCCTGGAAAATGGACAATGTGTTATCGACCCGTGAACGCTAACATTCACCATTCACCGAACATCAAAAAAGAACCGGGATCAAACGTCCTCAGGGAACCGAATTCCAGGAGCAGAAAAACCGCTCGCCATTCCTGCCTCCCGCCTCAGGCCTGCCACACCGGGCCACACCGGGCTTCTTGAACAGAGAATTTGAGCATCGGCTCCGTTCGGTCCAGCGTCAACTCAACGCAGAACTCACCGCTCACTACGCGATGTCAAATTCTTAGTGGTTATCCTCGCGTTCATTATTTTGGCGGAAAAACAACGCCCCACGAATAGCCCAGCATTGCAGCGAGTGCTGCAAAAACTGCCGACTCACCCAGAATGTTGCCAATCTGGCCCACAGAAAAAGGAGAGTAGCCTAACCCAACAGTCATAACACAACCTACTATTGCACATCCGACGAAAACGATTACGCCAAATGAAAAAGCCAAAATCATGGATTTACGATTCAATTGCATTAGTCCACCGAAATGCACGTTTAGGTGAATACTAGATTGTATAACCGAACATTCGACTCCGAAAGACTTCTCGCGATACTTTAGCGGGATAACGACACCGTTCACCGTGCCGCGGCGAACCAACATTGACTTCAGAAACCGCGCGGCCCGCGGCTCCGGTGGAACGGATTGTTACGTGCCATCTTGACCTCGTCGGCGCTCCTCGATGTAGCGAATCACGTCGCCGACAGTCTGAATGCGTACGGCCTCATCGTCAGGAATCGACAGGCCAAATTCTTCCTCAAGTTCCATGATGAGTTCTACGGTATCAAGTGAATCTGCACCCAGTTCGGCTAAAGGTGCGTTGGGCGTGATGTGTTCCGGTGCGACACCAAAATCCTTTGCAAGACGGTTTTGGAATGACGTAAACAATTCAGTCGAGAGCCAGAGCAAGCATCCGCAATTTGGGCATGGAGCGTCTCCTGGCGGATTCGAGAACTCCAAATTGTTCTGAGAACCACACAGCGGGCAGCGGCTCGGAAGCCCCTCCGGGGTGCGCGTGGAAATGCCCATGATACGCTCGGTTAATCAGCGCCGGTCTCCGGCACGTAACGACGGCGGTAACGGGGCCGCCGCCAAAAAACTATGATTTCAAAACCCGCGTCACAGGCGGCTCCCGTTCACTGCTTTGTTCTGTCGCAATTCAGTTGAATATTAGCTTCCCCTCAGCGTTTCGTATTGGGATACCCAAGTTTTTGCAATCGTCAACTATTTTCGCTGAAGCAGGATAGATTGCAAATCGCATTGAGTTCTCGATTTGTTCCAACACCGCTGCGGGAGCCAGATTCGTCCGGTCGAAACCACCAGAATAGTATTGAACGTAAAGAACGAATTCTCTTGGCCGATCGCGGACTCGCTTCAACGCGGCTCGCCGTGACATACGCGCATCGAACGCCCCAGACCAAACGAATCTTCGGGTTTTATTCCGAATATCGTTAACGACCCAGTAACACGATATCGCTAAGGCCGGAAAGCCGACTATTGAAGCCCCAATTTTCGTGAATGGAAAACAAAAGGCGGCTGGAATGCCCCATTTTTCTGTACCAGTGGTTATGAAA
>JBGSVU010000117.1:0-1632 GCA_041752775.1 Pirellulaceae bacterium
GAAATCCTTTTGGACAATGGCCGAATCACACCGCCCTGCACAATAGCCGAAAGGAAACCCAACGCGGCGAACATCAGGCAAACCTGCACCAGAGAAAAACGGAACGGGGCGTCGGGCAAATCATCCCCTCCCCGAACCAGAAGGCTGAGGCTGGTTTCAAACAGTGAAAACGCAAGGATGAAAGTGGCAAAAGAAAACACCAGCCATCCCAGCCCGCGAATGGCAATGACGCTGCGCCACGATTCGATTCGCCGCCCGAACGATGGGACCGATGGCGCAGCGGTTTCCTTTTTCTTCAGGGATTCCGGCAACAGAAAGATGGCGCACAGCAACGCCACCGCGCTCAGCCCCGCCGCCGCAAAACCAGGGCCTGCACCCAGTTTGTCTTGACCACTGCCCAGAATCGCAAACAACGCGAAAACCGGACCGAGGGTAAACCCCAGCCCAAAGGCCATGCCAATCAGCGCCATGCCCCGCGTGCGGTTTTCATTCGTGGTCGTGTCGGCAATGTAGGCCTGGGCGGTGGAGATCGTCGCGCCACAAATGCCCGCACCAATCCGCGCCACAAACAACCCCGGCAACGAACGATACATCGCGGCAATGCCAAACAGCGTATAAAAAACCACACTGCCGGAGATGCCGAAAATGATCACCGGCCGACGGCCAACCCGGTCCGAGATCGCTCCCCAAACCGGCGAGAAAAAAAACTGCATCAGTGAAAAGCTGGCCATCAGGGCACCAATTTGCCAGCCGCCGGGATCCGTCGCGAATTGTTCTCCATACAACGGCAACAACGGCAAAACGATACCGAATCCGAGCAGGTCGATGAAGACCGTCAGAAAAATCACCAGCAATGCGCCTTTTCGCGCAGCTTCCGGGTGAGGTGCCGAATTCATTCCGGTTTCATGCAATGGCTGGACTGATCCTCAAAACACACCTCCGCCTGACCGCCGTCAACCCGTGAAAGAAACGGTGTTTCTGCCCGGTTCGTTCGAAACCTCTCGCAACTTCACTTCCCCAACAGGATCAACCGCCACTTTTGCAGGGCAGCTCGGGCATTGACTGCCCCACTGGCCATTCATCTCCACTGCTGTCCCTGTCCTTCTCTCCGTCCCCGTTCGTTTTTCCGGATTCCCGGCTTTCCGACTGTTCTTCTTTCAGCTGTTCTTCGGCCGTTGCGATCGTTCCGAACAGGTGCCCGCCGACATCGTCGTGTCGCCAGGTACCGGCATAATTCCCGCCGCGAATCAGCACCCGGGCATCGAAGGTCCCCATCAGCGGAATCGTCATCTGATCCACCGTTATGACGGGCGTGTCGCCGGCCCATTTGATATCCATCACCATCGGGACCTTGACGTCGTGATCGCCGTACTTGATTCTGGCCGTGATTGTCCACTGGTCGCCGTCGGGATTTTTGAGGGCGGAATCGATCCAGTACGATTCTTCGCGAGGCCGCATGCCACCCCGGCCCGTGACGGTGAAATGCCCCGTCAGGCGGGCTCCCGTCAGATATCGCGACAACCGTTCGATCCGCTCTTCCTGCGTTTCTTCCTGTTGTGTTTCTGCAACCGGACCGGGCGGCGCGGCCTGGGATGGAGCGACCTGCTGTTGTGTTCCTGCGACCGCGCCACC
>JBGSVU010000118.1:0-7762 GCA_041752775.1 Pirellulaceae bacterium
CCCAGCATGTACCACCAGTTCAAGGAACTGGCCGATGTCGACATTACGACCGATCCGATGGAAGTCGGTCCAACCTGCCACTACATGATGGGGGGCGTGTATGTCGATCCCGATTCGCAGGAATCCACCGTGCCGGGACTGTATGCCTGCGGGGAGTGCGGCGGCGGGATGCACGGGTCGAACCGGCTGGGCGGAAACTCGCTCTCGGATTTGCTGGTTTTCGGCAAACGGGCGGGCGAGTACGCGGCCCGGGCTGCTCAGGAATCGGGCGGGCAGGGCAACGTCAGCGATGCCGAAGTCGAAGCCTGTGCCCGGTCCGCGCTGGCTCCCTTTGAGCGGGAAAATGGCCCCAGCCCCTACGAACTGCACGACCAGCTGCGGGCCACGATGCAGAATCTGGTGGGCATCGTCCGGAACGATGCCGATTTGAAAACAGCAATCGGCAACATCGCCGAATTGAAACAGAGAGCGGCTGGCGTCAAAGTCACGGGGAATATTTCCTTCAATCCGGGCTGGCACCTGGCACTCGACCTCGAAAACATGCTGGACATCAGCGAGTGCGTGGCCCGCGCGGCGCTGATGCGAACCGAAAGTCGCGGCGGTCACTCGCGGGAAGATTTTCAGGATTCGCTCAGGGAGTGGGGGACGCAGAATATTATCGTGTCGAAACAGGGCGCGGAGATTGGACTGAATGCAAAACCGCTCCCCGAAATGCCAGCCGATTTGCAGCAGTTGATCAAGGATTAGTGCGTTCAGGTACGATGGACGTCCACGCCCGTCGAAAACATACAGGTACGATGGACGTCCACGTCCGTCGAAAACACTTAAATCCGAGGGACGCGAACGTCCCTCGAAACATGCAGGTACGACGGACGAGGACGTCCATCGTACGTTTACCACCAGGACTGGATTCCCCGATGGCCAAAAAATTCAAAGTCGATGTTTACCGGGGTGACAATGCGGATGGCGAAATGGTTTCCTACCAGGTCGATGTCGAACCGGGGATGGTGGTGCTGGATGCGATCCATCGCATTCAGGCGACCGAGGCCCCGGACCTCGCGGTGCGCTGGAACTGCAAAGCCGGCAAATGCGGTTCGTGCAGCGCCGATGTGAACGGCAAACCGCGGCTGATGTGCATGGACCGGATGGACAAGTACGAGGAAGCGGGCGAAGTCGCCGTGCGCCCGATGAAGACTTTTCCGGTGATGCGCGACCTCGTGACCGACGTGTCGTGGAACTACGAAGTCAACAAGAAGATTCCGGCTTTCAAGATGAAGAAGTGCGACGGAGACCCGAGGTTTTCGCAGGAAGAAGCCGACCGGGTTCAGGAGTTCCGCAAATGCATCGAATGTTTTCTCTGTCAAAACGTCTGCCACGTCCTGCGTGAGCACGACCAGAAAGAAAAATTCGCCGGCCCCCGTTTTTTCGTCCGGACCGCCAGTCTGGAAATGCACCCGCTGGACACAGAAGACCGAACGGAGCTGCTGAAAAACGAAATGGGACTCGGATACTGCAACATCACCAAATGCTGTACCGAAGTCTGCCCGGAACACATCAAGATCACCGACAACGCCATCATTCCGCTGAAGGAACGGGTGGTCGACCGCTACTACGACCCGGTCAAAGTCATCCTGCGAACCATCCTGCCAAAAAAGAAGGACACGTAGCAGCCAAACTGCACTTCACGCCAGGAGTGCCCAACCAGGAGTGCCCAACCAAAACAGGCCCGCACTGCAACCCAAAAACCCCGCCCTCAGTTTTCCGGAATGACCGAATGGCCCTGCAACTCCCGCAACAACTCTCCCGCGGCCCTGCCCAGCAGCACAGTGTCAACGCCAGCGACCACCAGCGTGAAACCTGCGGCGCACCACTTTTGGACCGCTGCCGCGTTCATTCCGAAAATTCCTCGCGGCACACCAGCTGACTGGCAAACTGTGGCAACCCGCCGGATTGCGTCAACGACTTCGGAGTCATCGACCCGTCCTGGTTTCCCCAAGCTTGCTGACAAGTCATACGGTCCCACCAGGACACAGTCGATGCCCCTGACCGCGACGATCTGATCAATGTTGTCAATCGCATCGCGGTGTTCTGCCTGAACCACCACGACGATTTCATCATTCGCCGATTCGTTGTATTCACGAAAACGGCTGCCGTAACCCTGGGCCCGGGCCAGTCCTGTTCCGCGCGAACCGTCCGGCGGGTACCGACACGCGCTGACCACGCGGGCAGCCTGGTCGGCAGTGTTGATCTGGGGAACAATGATCCCGTCTGCTCCGGCATCGAGCGCCTTTTTGATGTGGACTTCGTCATGGGACGGGACCCGCACCAGACTGGCACACCGCCCGCCCACCGCCTGCAGCACGGACTTGATGCCACCAGTGTCGAAGGCGCCATGTTCGCCATCGACAAATAACCAGTCAAAACCGGACAGTGCCAGCAGCTCGGCAACGTCCGGACAGTCCAGCGTCAGCATGGTGCCCCACAGCGTTTGACCGTCATGAAGTCGTCTTCTGAAACTCATCGTCATCCTGTTTCACTCCCGGGTTGATCGCTTTCCTGTCTGAACAGGTATCCTAACCGCAAAAGATCCGACCGGTTGCTACTGTTCGCTTCTGCTGCCAAGTCTTCCCGTCGGGGAACCCGCGAGGGCGTTGAGTTTTTTTGCGAAGCGGGGGGCGGACTCGGGGGCGGTGGAGAAATGGAGCGTGGGTTCGATCAGCTCCAGTTCGATCAGCACCGGAGAATCGTCGGCGAGCAGGACCAGGTCGACGCGGGCGTACAGAAGCGGGCTGTCCAGCGTTGCCAGGATTTGGTTCCCGATTCGCAACAGCGCTGGGGAGGGTTCCACAGAGTGGACGCTGCCGCCATGCTCCTCCTGGACGCGGAAGTCGCCCTGACGGGGATTTTTGAGCACGGCGTGACTGTATTCGCCAGCGAACCAGAACAGCGAGTACTCGCCCGTTTCAACCACGGATACAAGGAAAGGCTGGAGCATCAGTGCCCGGTCTGCAAATGCCTCCAGCGCAGCACCCCACCCTGCCGGATCGTCCCGCCGCAGCAAATATGTGTCGTCCGCATTCGCACCGATCACCGGTTTCACGATGATCCGTTCGGAACAGGCCACCTCAAATGACGCCACAAGAGTTGTTTCGTCCAAACGGTCGTACCACCACGTCGGGACGACCGGAATACCCCGCTGCTCCAGGTCGCGAATGTAGCTTTTGTGCAGGTTCCACTGGCAAACCGCGAGCGGGTTGAACAGGCGGGTCCCCGCAGCTTCGATCGATTCCAGCGTTTTCAGAAACTGTTCGGGAAATTTCTGGTAATCCCAGGTCGACCGGATTACCACAGCATCGAAATGAGACCAGTCCACTCCCGCTGCCGTCCATGGAACATTCTGTAAGGACCATCCCAGCTCCGCGAGCGGTTCCACGGCGAGACCGTCGTCAATAAAAAATCCGCTGACGTCTTCCATCGTCAAAAAAGCACAGGATTTTCTCATGATCATGTTTCGGGGTTTCGGGCTGTCGCGTCTCAGTGTCACCAGATTTCGAAATTTCCTGAGACTGCATCGGCTGCGGGGTGGAGAATGGAGGATCAGGAAAATGGTGTGGCCCGATGGGCTTGCGCTACTGGCTGCGCCGGGGTGGAACAATCGCGTTGGCCGCCAGCAACCCGCCGACGATCGATATGGCGATGATCGACATGGCAAATGCAAACTCCACACCGGCCACCGCGTTCTGGTCGATAAACACAGTGACACTTCCGAACCCGATGCTGCCGCGACACCATTATAAGGACTCGCAACCGACCTTCAGAAACTGGGTGCCGGTTCCTGACAAGTCCCCACAACAAACCAGTTTTCAGGTGGGTGCCTGGGTCTAAATGCGGCCAAACGCGATGGTACGCGGGTGATTGCCCTTGAAAACCCGCTACAATGGCCAGGGGAGCAGGGAATCCCGATCGTTATGGATGTGGGATTGCTGTCTGTTGCGTGAAAGACTGATCTGGCATGACACGGGGCACGCTGGAATTTTCTGAAGGGACGTTGCTGTTCAGGGGGTGAAGTCAGGGGGTGAAGTCAGGGGGTGGAGTCGGGGTGCGGTTGAGCGGGATGTCCATCGTATAGGTGGTAAATGCTCTACTGCCGCTCGCCCAAACCAGGGTCCCCCCGTTGTTTGAAAACCCGGTGGGTGGAGAGGCCGTTCGGCGTTTGCCGTGCTACCGGGCTACCTGATGGGCGGATCGCCAGACCTCGAGCAGTTTCCCGGTACGGTTTTGCTGCAACTCGTCCCCAAGTTCAGAAATCGACAACAGTCCCGAAATTACCACGTCCGAGGCCGGCTCCCCGACAGACGCGACCAGCTTCTTTCGAATTTCTTCATCTTCCCCGGGCGTGTCGCTGAACTCGTCCAGGACACAACTCGCCAACAGCTGGGCAAGTTCCAGCTTTCTTTCGGGCTCTTTCGCGCGCGACATCTCTCCGGCCAGAGTACTCGCGATCCGCTGGTTGGTCAGGTCGGCCCCCTCCTGTCCGTTGAAGAAACAGAGGTTGGTCAGATACGAACAGACTTCATCGCTCGACTGGGGTTCCAGCTTGCCTGAATCCACTGCCAGGCAGGTCATTTGGGCACCCGCCTCGCGGCCGAACACAGCACGCCTTCCCAATGCGTCCAGTGCAAAGTACATCGAAATGCCCGCGCTATTCAGCAGCGCATCCTGTAACAATGCCTGTTTCTTTTGCCGCTCGCCGGTTTTTTCGATACGGCAACACTCCTGGACACTCAAAACCATGGGATCCTGGTCAGACGCCACGGCCGTTCCCGCCGAGGCGTGCAATTCGCCCTTTTCGGTACCGGGAGTTCCGCAAAGCAACAGCAGTTCACCCTGGTTCAAAGTGAGATTGTTCCACTGGTTCTGGTTGTTGATTTCACGTACCGCCGGATCGGCCGCCCGCGCCACGGGAACCCGGATGGCGGCCCCTGCCGGAAAAGCGTTTCCCTGCAGCACTTGCTGCACTTCGAGGATGACCACGCCGACTTCCCATTGCATGTCGTGCTGGTCCTGCTGGCGCAGATCCGTGCCGGTGACCCGTCCCAGGAGCACCTGGGCGTCCGGTCGCGAAATAAACGGAATCAGATCTGCAGCAAGTGTGTATTGAATGTCCATTTGGGGAGTTCTCCATTGTTCAGACTGTGCAGCAGTTTCGGTTTGCGCTTTGACAGGATGCGGCTGCGTCAAGTTCAGGGTCAGGGTCAGAGTCAAAACTGCCAGGGCACTCAGTTCGACAACCCGCAACCGGCCTGAACGGGTTGAGTTCAAATTCCTGCTGTTGATCAGGGTGTCCATGTCGTATCGGTTCCGCCGTTAAAACGCGGTTCAAAAGTTTCAAAACCGGCCAGGCCGGCGTCTTGACCACCTGTTGCCGAAGATATGAGCCGGTAAGCCGATTCGACGGTCGTTTTCGCACCGTTTCGCGTGTAAATTCCCCCGGCGTCGACATCACCCTTGAAATCTGCCGACCAGTCGGTTGTGGCATGCACCATCAGGGCGGTAGGCGCGTCATCACTGACCGAGGCAATGGCTGCGGAGAACCCATTGATACCGGAAATGGACGTAATTCGCATGCCGGTGTTGGCATGGGTTCCGGGAAAACCTCCGGCCGGCGAATCCCCGGTCCAGACCTCGCGCTGATAGCTGGTGTTGTCGGGTGTGATGGTCGTGGGGTTATCCATCCAGGGATCACCGGCTCCGTTGGAATCACGAATGGGCAGACCTCCGCGGGGCACTTCCAGCGCGGTTCCGGGGGGTGGTCCGGCGTAGTTACCCGTAAGCGTATCCGCCACTCCATTGTGCAGCAAATGCAGCTTGACTTTGTCAGTGCCCAGCCGTTTGGAGTTGCCCCCACCGAGGACTTTGACTTTGACCTTTGCCTCCCAGGGATACTGGCCCGCCGAAAACTGCCCCGATCGAAACCGGGTCCTCGCGGCATTGGAGCCGTTGTCAGCATACTTGTTGTTGCGTTTCGTGATCACCGACGTTGCAACGGTGACGTTCACCCATACGAACACGACGTTCCAGACCACTTTGCATGTTCCGAGAGTGGCGATCACGCTGAAGGAACCATGGACATTGGTCTTCAGTTTGGCTTTCTTGCCTCCATCGATCGGGGTGATTGTGGGGGGCGCGTCGGTGTTCTCATTCGATTTGACTTCCCAGGTCACCGGTTTGTCAGCGGGCGTCGTGACAGCTGTCAGTTCCACGTCTTTGCAGCCCCGCACGAGGATCACTGGGGGATTCGAGGCGAGGCTTTCATCCGCGGACGAACTTGGCGTCAAAATGTTATCGGCACGTTTGTCGGTGCCCGGCTTGCGCACACCATGCGTGCCTTCGAGTTTGGCCTTGATCTGTGTGACGCAGTCGGGCGGCGGCGGGGGCGGAGGAGGAGGCGGGCAAGGTGTTACGGGCTCGACTTCATCGGGAGGACTTGGAGGTGACTTGGTCATCGTATCAGGCCTGTTCGAGATGGGTCATCATGTGGGTTACATAGATCCTGGCCCTGGACAGAACCCGGTCGAGACGGGTTTCGGGCCCGCTCCGTTCGCTGTCGTACAGGGCTTTGGCAATCCAGGGATACAGCGGATCATCGTAAAAGCCGTGACCGAAAGCGAACATGCCAGCCAGGATCAACAGCGTGCTGCGCGGACTGTCAGCGCCGATCGATTCCCTGATCCGGATTGCCGCCGGGACCATGCCAAGTATGACGACGTCCCCGACCCGGGCAAATTTCTCGGGATAAATCTGTTCAAAAGCCTGCAAATTCTGGTTCGTCACTCCCGCACGGGCGGCGAACTCCAGTTCGGCGGCTCGCTCATTCAGCCTTCGCAGGGCATTGATGGCAAAAACCGACTCGCTGCCGATGACGTGTTCGTGGTAGGCGAGAGCCAGCCTGTGGAGCTGACGCGTTTTTTCTTTCTGATCCGCGATTGCCGGGTCATTCAGCACCTGGCCCGCCCATGCCAGTTGCGGGTCGCTGTCGAATTGGCTGCCGAAGATAAACATCAGTTCGACAAACAGCCTGACCGGGCTGCGTTTCGTCAAGCCGTATTTCCGCGCGTTGCCCACCCCCAGCCGGATCACCGTGCGAACCTGATCCTCCCCCAGTATTTTTGCGTGCCGGGCAGCAAACCTGCCAAGGTGCTCAACCATAAATGTTTCAAAGTCAGCCGACTGAGCATCGTCGAAGACGTCGATTTGTGCCTGCCGGATTCGAAACATTGTTTCTTTCGCGTTTCCGCGAAACTTCCCAACACTTCACTACGAACCAACTGCCAACGATTCAGCTGGAAATATACATCAGGCTCTCACGCTTTTCTTCCAGAGAATGTGCAACAAACGAATGAACCAACCAACAGACTGCGCGACGTCGTTAACGGTGGAAGCTGGCGAAAGCCCGCATGATTCCGGAAATCGCAAAAGCCGTATTCAACGCGGTTTCTGCGAGCCGGTTTTTGACCAACAACAGGGCCGTACACGGACGGACAGAAACATGATGTTCGGCAGTCTACTCCGGGGAAAGCTCTCCGTCTACTGTTTTGGCAACCGCTTGAGAGCAAATTGCAGACGCAACCCGGTATCGGCGATGACTGGGACAGCCGGCGATGACTCCTGGAGTTTCTTTACCCATCCACTACAGACTGCGCCGGGGTGGAACAATCGCGTTGGCCGCCAGCAACCCGCCGACGATCGATATGGCGATGAT
>JBGSVU010000119.1:0-8260 GCA_041752775.1 Pirellulaceae bacterium
AGAAGTCGATTTGGCTGTGGCCCGGATGGCCCGGATTGCAAGCGGTTTGAGTCGCGTTTGAGGCCGGTTTTTTTGGGGTCTGGGCCGTCGCGGAGCGGTGGAAAAAAGGGTATAATCCGGGACCTTTTTTGACACCCGATTTTCGCCGGTCTCCGATGGCTCTGGCTGCACTTCAAAACATTTTTTTTATTCCGCTGCCGGCTTCGGGAAAACCCGGCAGTCGGCCCGGCGGTAGTGGTCGCCGGGGAGAAGCGGCCGTCGGCGAACCAGTGCAGTCTGGCAGGGGCAGTTCAGGAAAAAAGCCGTGTGTTGCACCGCCCCGCGCGGCATAAAATCGCACGGCTGACACAGCAGCACCAGAAATCCACTGGGGCGATCATCTGTTTGGCGGTCACGTCTTTGTCGGCGACGAGTCCAACGAAGCGGTGCGAAAGTTTTTTGACGCTGCGTGGAGTCAGCCCTCGGGCGATGGGGACTCGCCGTGGCCGCTGTTTTGTTCACCCTACGTTTTTCACGGGCCATCCGGATGCGGCAAGAGCAGTCTGCTGGCCGCGGTGGCCCGTCAGCACGCACGCGCCGACCGGCGGGCTCTGCTCTGGACGGCTCCCGATCTGGTTCGGCATGTTGCAGCGGCGATCGATTCCCAGACGACCGACCAGTTGCTGGGGCAGCTGGAACTGGCTGCAGCGGTCTGTATTGATGATTTGCAGTGGCTGGAGCGCCATGATGCCGTGCAGGAATTTCTCGTTTCGGCGATCGACCGGTTGCAGGACCGGGGTGTGCCGATGGCGTTTACTCTCGCTGGCAGTGAATCGCCTGGCGGTGCCTTTTCGGCGTCCAGCGGATTGCGTGAGTCCCTGGTCAGCAGGTTGAGCGGCGGGTTGGTGATTCCGGTAAATATGCCCGGATACGATGTTCGCTGTGAGATATTGGCGCGGCTGGCGATGCGACAGCAGCTGGACATGGATTCGTTCACGATTGAATTGCTGGCCAGCCGGTTTCCGGTTTCGGCTTCACTGCTGGGGCGGATTGTCAACACGCTTGCAGCGCGACGAATGGTCAGGGGTGATTCTGCCATTCACAGGGATGACCTGGCGGACACAGCAGCGACCGCTTTTGCCGTGGCGGACGCTGGTTGCGGGGATGCCGACAACGGACAGGCAGCCGTGCTGGAGATTGTGGCGGCCGCGGGGGATCACCCCCTGTTTGCCAAACGGCTGGTCGAAACGGTTGCGGCGCGGATCGGTGTGACGGCTCGTGACATTTATGGCAACAGTCGCCAGCAGACGACGGTTCTGGCGCGGGGCGTTGTCATCTGGCTGTTGCGACATTCGATGCAATGGAAATTTTCCCGCATTGGCAAACTGCTTCGGGGCAAGGACCATTCGACGATTCTGCACGCCGACCGGAAAATTGCCGCGCGGATTGAATGCGACAGCGATTTTGCCCGTCTGATGGATGAGCTGTTGTCGGTCACTGGCGAATTGCTGGCGTTGTGTTTGCCGACAGAATTTTCGGCTGGTCAGGCCGTTTTTCCCGATGGAAATGGGAGTGGAAAAACTGTCGGTTTATTGTCAGCGGATGTTTGCAGGGAGGGTCCTCGTTGACATTCGGTCGCCAGGTCGAGGATATCAACAGTTTCCCTGGCAGTTTCCTGACGACTTGCCAACATCCCGGATGACAGGTTTTCCACCCGTCGTTCAGGCCGGTTTGAAACGGAAAATCAGCTGCTTCCCTCCGTTTTTTGCTGCAGTTGTCAACAGCAGTGGGCGGGTAATTAATGATAATGCTCAAGTTTAAATCAAATTACTTTTTGGCGATCGCATGAAAATCAACATCAACCGGGAAAACTTTCTTCGGGCGTTCCAGACAGCAGCGATGGTTTCGCCCGTCCGGTCACCCCGACCCATTCTGCAGAACGTCAAACTCGATGCGACTGCCAGTAGTGACGGCGGTGAGGGGGCTGTGATGCTGACCGCCACCGACACCGAAGTCGGCGTCCGGTTACAGGTCGATGGCGTGGGCGTGGACAGTCCGGGCTGTTCGGTCTTTCCGGTTTCACGGTTGAGCATGATTCTGCGGGAGAGTTCTGATGAAACCCTGCTGATCGAAACGGGCGATGGCAAAGCCGTGCTGAAGGGGAGTCGCAGCCGGTTCGAATTGCAGACGCTGTCGCCGGATGAGTTTCCGGATGTCGCGGGGTTTGAAGAAAAGTCCTGGTATGAAATCAAGTCGGGCGGGTTGCGGGAACTGATTCGCCGCACGCTGTTCGCCACCGACACCGAAAGCAGCCGTTACGCACTGGGCGGAGTGTTGCTGGAAATTGATGGTCAGGTGCTGATCGCGGTGGGAACCGATGGTCGGCGTCTCGCGAAAATGGAGGGACCGGTCCGTCTTTCCGGCGAACCCGAAACACCGGGTGGCACCACGATCGTACCCAGTCGCAGCATGCAGCTGATGGAACGGATGCTGCCCGACGACGACACGGATGTGCAGATTGCCATCCGTCCGAACGATCTGTTGATGCGTGTACCGGCAGGCGTTTTCAGCACGCGGCTCGTCGAAGGCCGATATCCGAAATGGCGTGACGCAATTCCCAGCCGGCGGGATTCCCACAAAATCGATCTTCCGGTGGGGCCGCTTTATTCGGCCCTGCGCCAGGCGGCGATTGTGGCCAGCGAAGAAAGTCGCGGAATCGATTTTACTTTCGCCGAAGGTTCACTGGTCCTGAGCAGTTCCACTGCCGAAGTCGGCCAGTCGCGGGTCGAGTTGCCAGTGGCCTACGATGGCGAAGAAATGGTGATCCGTCTGGACAATCGCTATGTCGCTGATTTTCTGAAAGTGCTTCCGCCCGACCGGACGTTCACGCTGGATGTCGAGGGATCCCAGTCGGCAGCCTGGTGCAGCACCGAAGACCGCTACGGCTATGTGATCATGCCGCTGCAACGAGGCCAAAACTGATCGCTGGCGAAAAGGCCAGTGATACCCAGCCCGATTTTACCCGCAGTGTTCAAATCCAATGACAACCGATTCGTCCGAACAGGAATTTCAGCAGGCCGTCAGACTGATTGAACAGCGGCGGATTTATTTCCGTCGGCCATCGACACCCGCCCGGTTGATCCCAAAGATCATTGCCAGCAGCGGAATCGGCAACCAGCAGGCCGCCAGTGAAACAGCAGCTGCCTGGCAACAGGTCGCCGGTACCCAATGGAGCACCTGTTCGCTGGCCGGACTGGTGCGGCGCGGCCACCTTGAGGTTACCGTGACCGACAGCATGGTCCTGCAGCAGTTGACCTTTCAGCAAACCGAACTGTTAAACGGAATGAACAGATTATTGCCCGCCGCAAAGCTGAAAGGAATCCGTTTTCGCGTCGATCCGTCGCTGTTTCGGACCTGAGTCCGTTCCTGAAAAAATTTGACGACCCACTCTCCCGCTCTCCATTCGCCTTTTTCCCAAACAGAATTCCTGATGTCAGACAACCAGAAAAAACAGGCCAAAAGCGAATACCAGTCCGAGGACCTGCAGCATCTCTCCGATCTGGAACACGTGCGCGAGCGGCCGAGTATGTATATCGGCGACACGACGATCCATGGCCTGCATCATCTGGTCTACGAAGTCGTCGACAACTCGATCGACGAAGCGATGGCGTCGTTCGCAACCACGGTCCATGTCACCGTCAACGATGACGGATCGGTGACCGTGGCCGACGACGGCCGCGGCATTCCGGTCGATGTGCACAGGCAGTTGAGCGCCGAGATGGACCGGGAAGTCTCCACGCTCGAAGGCGTGATGACGGTGCTGAAGTTTGGTGGCAAGTTTGAAAAGGGTGTTTACCAGACTTCGGGCGGTTTGCACGGTGTGGGTGTGACGGTCGTCAATTTTCTGTCGGAATGGGCCGCCGTGGAAGTCTGCCGTGATGGTCACGTCTACCAGCAGGAATACGAACGCGGCGTTCCGACCGGTCCGGTGACGCGGGTGGGCAAGACCGACAAGCGGGGAACCAAAACCACTTTCAAACCCGACTCGCAGATTTTCCCCGTCACCAAATTCGAGTACAGCACGCTCAACAAGCGTCTCCAGGAACTGGCGTTTCTCAACAGTGGTGTCCGAATCGTTTTTCGCGACGAACGAATCAATGATGGGGCCGAATATTTTTACGAGCGGGGAATCATCGAATTTGTCGAACACCTCAACCGGTCCAGTGATGCCCTGCATCCGGAAGTCATTCACTATTCGGCCTTTCACGACAATGTTGGCATCGAAATCGCCGTCCAGTACAGCACGGACCTGACCGAGAATGTGCACACCTATGTCAACAACATCAACACACACGAGGGCGGCACGCACCTCTCCGGTTTTCGCACGGCCATCACCCGCACGCTGAACAACTATGGCAAAAAGAACAATCTCTTTCCGAAGGACCTGAACGTTCTCGGCGAGGATTTTCGGGAAGGCCTGACGTCGGTAATTTCCCTCCGCGTTCCCGAGCCGCAATTCGAAGGACAGACAAAAACCAAACTCGGCAACAACGAAATCGAAGGCCTGGTGAATTCGCACTTTGGCGAGTTTTTCAAGAACTTTCTGGAAGAAAATCCCGGCGTCGGCAAAATCATTGCCCGCAAGGGCATTCAGGCTGCGGAGGCCCGCGAAGCCGCCCGGCTGGCCCGCGAAAAAGTTCGCCGGAAATCGGTACTCGGCGGTGGCGGTCTGCCAGGCAAACTCCGCGACTGCCTGAGCAACGACATGGAAAAATGCGAACTCTACCTGGTCGAAGGTGACTCGGCCGGCGGCAGCGCCGAAGGTGGACGCCTGAAGGAATTCCAGGCAATCCTGCCTCTTCGCGGAAAAATCATCAACGCCTACAAGGCCCGCGAAGACAAGGTGCTGGCCAACGAAGAAGTCCAGTCGATCATCAGCGCCATTCGCATCGGTGTCGGTGCCGACCAGAACCTGACCAAACGGCGCTACAACAAAATCATTATCATGACCGACGCCGATGTCGACGGATCCCATATTCGCACGCTGCTGCTGTGTTTTTTCTACCGGCAAATGTACCAGTTGATCGAACAGGGTCATGTCTACGTGGCCCAGCCGCCGCTGTTCCGCGTCGTCCAGAAAAAGAAAACCTGGTACGTCCAGACCGAAGAAGAAATGAAACGCTTTCTGATGGAGCGCGGGCTGGATGACACGGCGCTGCTGACCGAAGACGGCCGGCGAATCGATGGGGAGCAGATGCAGAGGCTTTGCCGGCTGATGGCTTCGATGGAAGACGCCATCATGGCGCTCGAACGGCGCGGCATCAATCTGCGAACCCACGCCACCCGGATTCACCTCGAAACAGGTCGCCTGCCGATTTATCACGTTTTCGTGGGCACGGACGAACACTGGATTGCCACCCGCAGGGAACTGGATGAATTCCTCCGCGAAGAAGAAATTCGCAGCGGCGGCGAAATGAAAGTCGATGCCAACGGTGATGGCAATTCCACCGAATCACCAGACAGAAATACCGCCAGCAACGGCACGGAGCAGCGGCTGCAAATCAACGAATTCAATGAAGTCCGCACAATCAACTCGGGGCTGAAAGACCTCGAGGAAATGGGATTTTCCATCGACAGTCTCTTTCCGGTTCAGCGCACCGGGGTGGAAGGGAGCCGCTACCAGCTGCAGCGGGGCGATTCCACCAGTGGAATCGAAGACTTGCGCGGGTTGCTGGCGGCGGTTCGGGGGGCCGGAGAAAAAGGGATGTCGATCACCCGCTTCAAGGGACTGGGTGAAATGAACGCCGAAGAATTGCGCGACACAACGCTCGATCCCCAGCACCGCACGCTCGTCCGGATGACGATGCTGAATGCGGCCGAGGCCGACGAGATGTTTCGCGTGCTGATGGGCGACAAAGTCGAACCGCGACGGGAATTCGTCGAGAAACATGCCCTCGATGTCCGCAACCTCGATGTTTAAGACCGGCCCGATGTTTGAGGCCGGTGGGACGGGCAGAATATCTGGAACCAGACTGCGAACACATGAGAAATATTTTTCTGACGGTGGGGCTGCTCAGCCTGAGCAATGTTTTCATGACCTTCGCCTGGTATGGACACCTCAAAAACCTGGAGACCCGCCCGTGGATTGTGGCGGCGCTGGTCAGTTGGGGTATCGCGCTGTTTGAGTATCTTCTGCAGGTTCCGGCCAACCGGATTGGGCACCAGGAATTGAGTGTGGGGCAGCTGAAAATACTGCAGGAAGTGCTGGCACTGGGAATCTTTGTCCCCTTTGCCCTGTTCTACCTGCGGGAGAAACTGACACTGGACTATCTCTGGGCCGGCCTCTGCCTGTTGGCTGCAGCGTGGTTCGTTTTTCGCAATCATGCCGCTGTGCCCACGGATTCCGGGGCCGTTTGATCGGAGGGACCATCCATGCAAAGGGCGCGTCAAACTGCCCCCATAGTGCTGCGTTGGCAAAAACTGACGCTGATGCTGTTCCTGTGGATGCCGGCCGTTTCCGTCAGCGCGTTTCAGGAAACGCGGACGGAGTCGCGACCGGATGTGGCGACAATTCGCGGCGTGCTGACCAGTCTGAAAAAATACGAATTCGAAATTCAGGCAGGTGACCAGACGCGGGCTTTTCGAACCACGCCTGAAACGCTGTTTCTGCAAAGGATCATTCGCCCGACTTTTGACTGGCAGAACCAGAAAATATTCTGTGAAATGCTGGCCAGCGGCACGGCTGGAAATGGGATGGAAAACCGCTCGGTCGAAGTTCCGCTCCCGTCGCCGCTCTACATTCGCGGCTGGTTCAACCATGAAACGGAAAGGGTGCGCTGCTGGGAATCGGGTGGTCAGCGCCGCCTGCCCGAGTGGGTGGTGACGCAGGAACCGCCATCCGGAGAGTTCCACCAGCCTGCTCCCGACCGGCCTCAACTGCTGGGACGAATCGAGTCGATTGATGGTCGCTCTCTCGCCACAATCAGTTTCGGCGAAGTGAAAAGCGAAGCCCTGTTACTCGACCGGAACGCCCTGATTGCCGGCCGCAGCATCGCGGACATGGAACCTTACAACACCTGGGTGGATGTGACACTGGTCGATAAATCGCTGTTGGCGAAAACACCCGGTCTCCGACCGGAATCCTCACAGGAATCTGAAGAGGTGAACGGACCGGAACCAGTCGCCGCCGCCGTGATTTTTACCCGCATCGCTGATCCCCTGGTCGACGAAAAACCCGGTTTGCCGCGCTGTCTTGTGCTCGGTGACGAAGTGTCGTTCGCGACGGTGACGGCGCTTCGCAAGGCCTGCGGCGACCAGTTCAATTTCTGGCATCCACCGGAAAACTGCCGGGGCGGTGAGAACTCGGACCGTCTCGTGCAGTGGATGGGTGCCTTCCATACCCCGGGGCGTCAATGGGATTTTGTCCTGTTCAATTTCGGATTGTCAAATCTGCAGACCGCTGATGCCGATTACGCCCGGATGCTGGAAGAGTGGGTGGAAAAACTGAGACAGACCGGAGCCCGCCTGGTCTGGGTTCAGTCAGTGCCGCGGACTCCGGGCGACCATGCCCGCGTGAACGAGGACCTGCATCGGCTTAACCGCGTCGCGAAAGAAACGCTCGCCGCGTATCCTGAAATCGTCATTTGCGATCCGGCATCGGGGATCGATCCGGCCGATTATGACGCACTGCATCCCCTCGCGTGGATCACCCATCTCGCGGGAAAAATTGCCGAGACCCTGCTGAAAACCGGTGGTGAAGGCTGAGAGCCTGTCGCCAAAGGAGTCTTGTCCCCGGTTGGGGACGGGCCGTTCGGCGAGAGGATGGCAAAAACTTCGTGGCGGCAATTTTGTCAGTGGTGCAACCGGGCGGCTTGCGCCGCTCCGCTACCTTGACGATAGTGTGGCTTGGCTGCTTCGCTACCTTGATGATAGGGTGATTTGTATCGCTTCGCGATTTTGGCATTGCTTCGTTGTATTGGGCTTGATACTTGCCCTGACCGAATCACCTTTTTTCTTTCTGTGACGGCAATTCTGCCAGCGGTGCCACCGTGCGGCTTTCGCTGCTCCGCTTAAATTCCAGTGTAAACCTCGCACCGCCGAGCGAACCAGACCCGGCGGAAATCTGGCCCTGGTGAGCCTGAATAATGCGGCGGGTGATTGCCAGACCCAGCCCTGTGCCTTTGGGTTTGGTGGTAAAAAACGGGTCGAAAATCTGACCGGCGATATCGTCCGGAATTCCGCTGCCACTGTCGTCGAAATGGACCATCAGCCCCGTCGCTCC
>JBGSVU010000120.1:0-11428 GCA_041752775.1 Pirellulaceae bacterium
CGGCAACTCGGTGCTGACGATTGGCAACCAGACCATTCAGGGCGAAGGCAACATTGGTCGCAATACAATAGGCATCGTCAACAGCAGCAGCGGCCTGATCGATGCCAATCTCTCAGGAAAAACGCTGATTCTGGATACTGATGCGGTTGGCAACACCATCAACCAGGGAACCATGCAGGCCTCGGCTGGCGGTACGCTCCGAATCGCCAGCTCGCTGGTGAACAACAGCGGTACGATTGATGCACTCAGTGGCTCGAATGTTGACTTCGACAATTCCACAGTCATTGGTGGAAGCCTGAATACGTTCGGAACCGGGAAAATGACCGTTGTAGCGAATTCGAATTCCTTTTTTCAGAACTTGAGCATCAACGGCAATTTCGAGGGGCTCAACAATTCAGACACGGGAATTACTGGAACCATTTCCAATACCGGAACGATGGACCTCCTGGCGACCACTTCCACAACTGATATCGAAGTGCAGTCCGCGGGCGCCACGCTGACCGGTGGCGGCACAGTGCGACTGAATGGCAGCAACGCGGGAATCAACGGCATCGGCAACTCGATGCTGACGATTGGCAACCAGATCATTCAGGGCGAAGGCAACATTGGTCGCAATACAATAGGCATCGTCAACAGCAGCAGCGGAGTGATCGATGCCAACAAGTCAGGCAAAACATTGAGTATTGATCCAGCTGGAGCACCCGTGGTGGGCTGGACCAATGATGGACTCCTGAGAGCATCCAGCGGTGGGACGCTTAATCTTGTCAATGCAACAGTCAACAATGGAACGATTGATGTCTCAGTGGGAAGCATTGTTGAGGCCTTTTCGCTCTCCAACAATGGTCTGCTCCAGGGCAACGGCCTGTTGGACATTGCCAACTCCCTGACAAACAACGGCTTGATCAGTGCCGGAGCTTCGCCGGGAACATTGATGATTGAAGCTTCAGGCGTGTCGTTTGGATCGATGAGCCAGTTACTGATCGAAATCGAAGGATCCGGTATGGGCCAGTTCGATCTGGTGGACATCAATATTGACAACACACTTGGCAATTTGAATCTGGACGGCGAATTGTTGATTGACTTGAACGGTTACTTGCCAGGTTTCAGTGACCAGTTTGTCGTTCTGACGGCAGATAACCTGATGGCTGGCGGGGACATTTTTGGTTCGTTCAGCAATGTTGCCGACGGCGGATTTCTGGAAACAGTGGGAGGTGAAGGCTATTTCACGGTCTCCTACGGTGGTTTTGGATCCAACGGCAACCGGGTGCTTTTAAGCAATTTCGTGCAAAGCATTCCAGAACCAGGTTCGATCTCAGTGGCCCTGGCCGCGATACTGTTTGCCGTCGGTTTCCGTCGCCGGCGCCGGGTGTAGCTCGTACAGTGCCTGGGCTGGAACTCCTCGGAAAGGCAACATGTGGACTGAGTCTCTGTGCGGCGTGACCAACTGTCCCACGTCCGGTAATTCAACTCCATAACCAGCCCAAAGCTGTGACAAGCCCCGGCACTTAAGAAAAATGCAGCCATGAAGTTTTCAGATTCGCTGCAGACCACTTTGCACGATTGGCATCGCAAAATCGACCTGCCCCAGGCTTCGCTGCCTGGGGCATTTTTTTTGCCGGTGACCGCGCGTTGTCGCTTCACACCGTCACTTCGGTGGAAACGGAATGACCCCGCGTTCATTACTGGACTGTCACAGCACAGGGGGCACCGAAACAGGCTTGCGATTGCGGAGCACAGTCGGGACATTTCTCCCGGGCCGACGGATTCAGCGAACGCTCCACGTCTTCCCAGAAGGTCAGACTGGGAACAAACACCCGGTCGCCCGGCAACAGCTGGTAATTGGTCGAGGTGTCGCCCAACTGGACAATCTGGTCGTAGCAGGCCCGGAGCACGATTCGGCAACTGTCGTTCGGAGTCGGACGGGCCACGATGATCCGGTGTTTGTTGGCGCGGCCGGTTGTCCCACCCGCCAGTACCAGTGCGTCCAGCACGGTCTGGTTGCCGGTGTACTGGAACGAACCGGGTGAGTTGACTTCGCCGAGGACGTAAATCTGTTTGCTGTCCCAGTTGATCAGCCGGACGCTGATGCGGTTCGCCTGCTGTTCGTTCCGCAGTTCCTCGGCGCGGCGGGCGTCATCGAGCTCGGTGACCGCACGGGTCGCATCCGGATTTTCCAGCCTGTCTTCGGGATCGGGCTCTGCCTCCCGTTTTCTGCGCCACGCCAGCTCGGCGTCGATCATCCCCTGAATTTCCTGCTGAATCTGAACGACTGTTTTTGAGACGGCAAAGTATGGCCCGAATTCACCGAGGGAGATGGTACCATCCGGTTTGACCACCTGGTCGCCTGGCAATCGCACTGTTGCGTCAAAGCTGACCGGTTCTACCAGTAGCACGTCGCCGATTTCGACCAGATACTGGTCCAGCGGCTGTTCGGCCAACTCGCGCGGCAATTCCAGTGCAACGCCGGGCAGGTCACTGATGCATTTGGCGCTGTTCAACAGCCGGTTGTTGGGACTGGAGAAAGGCAAACCGAGAGAAGCAAGCGAGTTGCACCCAGTTGAGAAAGATACCAGCACCAAAACCGCAATCACACCGGTGGCGGCCTTCCAAAAATTCGGTTTCGTATACATCAACACACCTGTTCAGACCTGCGGAAGCAGACTGAAGTAAGATTGAAGGCGACTTCTCCGGATTCTTGACGAGTCGGATTCCAGGCATTTTCAATCTTCGGCGCCAAAGGCTGTACCGGATGAATCAATTGTCCGGATTTTGCAGAAAAGACGGCAGGTTTGCTTCTCGCAGAAAGAAACGCAGGACTTCCTCGCGCACCTGTTGACCGGCATCGAGACGAAATGCCGGATTGGAAACAGTTCCGCCAACATGAACAAACACGATCCGGTCGGAAACGAATTCCGCCGCCCGCGCCAGAAAACTCCCGGGAGTTCCCGGAAATTGCCCCAGCGGCGACTGCACGAATTCGTCCAATAACGTCGGCTGGTTGAACCGCTCAATCCGCGTCGCCACTGCGAGATCCAGCCTCTGGTCAAGCCATGCCGTGCCCGTAATGGCGATGCTGGCCAGTGAGTTCGTAAAGGTAAGCTCGCGAATCTGAATGGCCCCCCGATTCAGCCGCAACCGGATCTGGTTGCTGTCAAAATCGCGATTGACCAGCGTTTGAGTCTGCAGAAAAACCGCGAGGTCCTGCAACAGTGGCAAACGGAACGACTGTACGCGATCGAGCTGACCTTCGAACGATCCGTCCAAATCCCGCGAAGAGCGAATCCCGCGCCCATTCAGTTGCAACCTCCCATTCAGGCGACCTTGCCCCTGTCCGGCAACTCCACTGAAAAGGTTGATCAGCGGATCTGTTTCGACGTTCGTAATGTTGGCATCGATATCGACATTCAGCACCGTTCCGAAATCTACCGCGGCCTTTCCGGAAACTGTTCCATCGAAAAGCCGGACCTGGGAGCGCCGCATTTCGATTCGCCCCTGTCCGGACGCCGGGTCCATCCGGAACTGCACGGGCACTTTCAGCGACTGGCCACTCAGGCCGGCAATTTCCGCCCGCGCCAGACCAATCTGCCCCTGTCCCGAAAGCGTTCGGCCAATCTTTCCCGAAAACCGGGCATCCAGCAACCCGTTGATATTGGTGCTATCATCCAGGGCAATTTGCGCCAGACGCTGCAGGTCAAACTTGCGTACGTCCAGTTCATAGCTTCCACTGGCCGAGCCGCCTACCGGAATACGGGCGCGCCCGGAAATCTCGCCCCGGTTGAGATCCGCTTCCAGTTGGTCCAACTCCAGCAGCCCTCCTCCAAACTGAAACCGGGTTGCGACCGAACGGGTCAGCAGCTCGCGGTCCCACTTCAGGTTCTGCACCCCGACACGCCCGCTCCCCAGCGGAGGCCGGCTCGGGCTGATTTCAAAGTCGGCCGTTGCAAACAGTTCGCCTTCGATCTCCCGAAGGGAACGAAAATAGTTGGACCGCGCGTACAACTGGCTCAAACGGGCACCATTAATATTCACATTCACCGGAAACACGGTGTCGACCAGCCCGGCTTCTGCTATCGCTGTGCTGCCGCTGCTGGTCAGTCTTCCGTCCAGCAGTTGACCGTTCAATTCGTAACTCACTCGCTGGTTGCGGTATTCCGTGCCGCCTTCCAGATCGCCGAATTGACCGACAGGCGTATCGGTCGCCGCTCCGCGCAGTTTCACCTCGGCCCAGCGGGTTTCTGCCAAACTCCAGTCGTTCAGCGAAGCCGCCCCGGACAATCGGCCCGTCACGGCAACCGGCCAGTCGCCGAGCTCTGCGATTTGCTCAGCGTCCAGACCCCGAATCCCGACGGCCACGCGCTGAGGTGTACTTTGCGAAAGTTCCACCAGCTGGATCTCACCTCCAAAAATCGAGAACGTTGCCGCAGATTTCCCCCAGTCCTCCGTCGAGAACTTCCACTCCGCCGCAATGTTGTTCAGCGGTTTTTCGCCGTAAAAAACATCCGTCACCTGGGCACTCCCCACAGTGGACCACTCCAGCGGCTGCAGTGTTCCGGCAACACGCACCTCCGCCCCGATCGTCCCGCGCAGGTCCGACACCTCAGCTGGTACCGAGGAAGAAACCCGCGCGAATTCCAGCAAATCCCCAAGCTCCCGTCGCCCGACTTTGGCAATTACCTGAAATCCGTTCTCGCCCCGCAAATCGATTGAGCCAGCAAGCTCGAACTCTCCTTCCGCGTCTTCCGCCTCCACGTTCCGCACCGAAAGAACCGAATCATTCGTTTCCACTGCGAAACGATAGTCACGCACCGGTGAACCGGATATTGATAACGACTCCGTTCGCAGGGTCCCCATCACGCGCCACGGCCAACGTGGCGAATCGTCCGGGACGACTTCGTCCCGGTTTTCGACTGCCTGGTCAACCGGCTCCAGCTGCAATTCACCCGCTGTCGTCCCTCCGACCGGCACCGCCTGGTCGCTCACCAGCGCTGCCAGTGATTCCAGAGAAACGTCGGACCACGCCAGCGTGGCGAACCGCAATTGGTTGGTCGTCAAATCCATGGCGAGTGACCCGCTCAAGTCGCCGAGTTCCGAAAACCGCGTCGTGACCTCGTTGAGGTGCAGCATTCCATCACGACCTGCCAGTGTTGCCTTCAGATTTTCCAGCCTTTGCCCACGGGCCCTCAGAACCGAATCCGTCACCGCACCCTCAATTTTCCAATGGGCAATCTCGTCCGGGGCGTTGGCGTCGATCTCAATGGTCGTCGAAAAATTGATCTCACCTGAGATTTCGTCCAGTTCCTCCGCAGGGAAACGTTCCTCTGCGGGTTCTACCGACGGCGCATCTGGATCATGGGCCGCCACACGGGCCAGCCACTGCGGCGGCAATTCCTCGCCGACCATTCGTACTGTGCCCCGCCCCTGATTCTCGGCCAGTTCGCTGATCGGCCAGTCGATCGAGACCTGCAGTGCCGGTGCTGATTCGCTGCCTGCTGCCGTTTCGCCTGGAATTGCAGCGATGACCGGATCCATCAGTAACCGCCCTTCCAGCATTCGCACATCGGCGTTCAGGTCCTGTAGTTCCTGGTTTCGCAACATCGCCCGGTCAGCAGTGCCGTCGATCAACATTGTCCAGGTGCGCAAATCGTCGATGGTCTGCAGCGGCAGGGTCATGTTCAGTGTGCCACTGACATCGGCGGCCAGCCCCAACTGGTTCTGCAGGTCGACGAGTTCGAAAGTTTCAAACACATTGCCGAGCGGAACGTCGACCAGGCTGGAATCCAGTCCGATCTGGCCGACCAGCTCGCTCAGTTCCAAATCGGATGTCAGCGCCAGCGAATCGAGATCGACATCAATTCGTGCCGCCCCGGATTCGATCGATCCGTACCTCAGATTTCCACTGGTTCCATCGGCCTGCAATTCAATTTGCGAACGCAAATCTTCAAAGATCGTCACAATGCCCTGAACCCGGCCGGTGGTATCTGCGACCACCTCCTGGGGAATGTCCGGAACCAGTCGGCGCAATGTCGCGACCGATACCCGGTCCAGCGTGGCTTCGAAACGGGTGACCACTGGAAAAGCGGCGGTGGAAACATCGCCTGTAGCAACGATCTCGCCGCCGCCCCCGGTCGTTGCTTTCAAATCCGAAAAGACGATCTGTCGGCCACCAAAAATGGCCTCGCCATCAACCAGCTCAAGCTTCAAATCAAAACCCGGCAACACCAGATCGAGCGACTGGGGCCGCACCGCCAGATTCAGTGCAAAATCACTGTTGGGCTGTTTTTGCACTGTGGCCTCCAGCGTCACCTCGCCGTCGGCAGTAACATAGTTGGGCAACCAGTCGGGAACTCCTGGCCAACGCCTCCATTGTTCTGCATCCAGCGATACGGTCCCCGCATCCAGCTGCAGATCAGCCCGGTTCGCCTGAGGATCGACACTGCCAGCAATCGTCGCCCTCTCGCCGCCCGGCAAGCGGGCGGAACCCTCAATACGGATTTCACTCCCCCCGTCCGCCTCGTCCGCCCCGGCTGCACCGGCGACATCGTTCCCGGTCAGTGTCAGATTCAGATCTTCCAGCGTCAGATCTTCGCGACCCGACTGCTGCAAGGTGACCGAAGCGTTGTTCAGGACGACTTCTCCCGCTGGCAACTGAAAATCCGCCAGATCGAAACTGCCAGCCTCTACACCCGGGCGCTCTGCCGTTTCCGCCTGTTCCCGAACTGGTTCGCCAGTCAGTTCGTCCAGATCGAGATTCACGCGGGCATCGTCGATCCGGATTCGGTCGTAGTCAGAACCGCCGGCAGCGAGATTGGACAATGGTTCTTCGATTTTCAATTCCTGTGCGGTCAACCAGGGCGAATCGCTTCCGGGTCGGGTAAAGCTGATGTCTTCGGCCGTGACGCCATCCGGGTTCAGCCGGACCTCACCCATCTGAACATCACCGAGGTCCAGCTCCCGGAGGCGGGAGTCAATTTGCTTTCGGGCCTCGTTTGTGGCCACATTCCAGACAACGGCGGCCGCAACCAGCAACAAAAACAGCAGGATCATCCCGCCCCATAACACTTTCCGCCAGATCCGGGATTTCTTCGGCGCGTTCATACAGGGGGGTGCTCACGGTGCAGGAAACAATATTCAAATGGGTAGCTGCACCTCGGCTGCTGGCTATAACGGTCAACTGAGAACAATTTTCCCTCGCACGTGATGGCCTTCACTGATCTCATGGGCGCGGGCAACCTCAGCCAGGGGAAACGAGGCAAAAATCGTGGGCACCATGATTTCTTCTTCGGCAACGTTCCTCAAGGTCTGGAGGTCATTCAGGTTCGGCCGCGCCAGAACCACCCGGCAGCGGCGCCCAAACCATGTCGTCAACAGATTCACGAACGTCGATGCCGATGGAACCGTGGTGATGTAACATCCGCCAGGTTTCAGTATTTTGCGGCATTTCGAAAAAGAACTTTTTGCGACGGCATCAAACACGATGTCGTATGTCTCGCTGCCTTCAGTGAAATCCGTCACGTTATAGTCAATGACTCGGCCCGCACCGAGGCGTTCGACAAACTCAAGATTGGACTGACTGCAAACACCCGTAACGCGCGCCGAAAATCCGGCCGCCAGCTGAACGGCGAAATGCCCGACACCACCCGATGCGCCATTGACCAGCACCGAGTTGCCAGCTTTGACACCGCCCAGATCGCGTAGGGCCTTCAGTGCCGTCGTGCCTGCCAGCGGAATTGCCGCAGATTCAGTCATGGAAAGATTCCGGGGCTTGCGAACGACCGCACTGGCGTTGACCGCCACATACTCCGCATATCCACCCCCATGCCGATGGTCGAGGAAACTCATGACTTCATCGCCCACCGACAGCCGCGAATCCAGATTGGCGCCTGTCGCAACCACCTCGCCAGCCACATCGTATCCGAGGGTCAGGGGAAAACTGCCTGGCAACAGGTATTTCAGCTGACCTTGCCGAATCCGGTAGTCAATCGGATTGACGGACGCAGCGTGAATTCGAATCAGTACCTGATTGCCCCGTGGTTTTGGAACAGGCAGTTGTTCCAGACCGAATTCCACTGGAGAACCGTAACGGCGAATCACTGCGGCAGTCATCACCGTGGGAATGGGTTGGTCCAACGCTGGCAGCGAACGGTCTTTCACCGACGCGTCCGTTTTTCCAGAGGTTAACGAAGGCTGTGAGGCGGAGGATGGATTGGGCATTGATTAAACAACTCGCACTTTTCTCAAATACTCAAATGAAACGGAACACTCGGGACACTACCGTGCAAATTACGCGCCATGGATTTCCAGCCCGGTAGAGGCGGGCGTCTGGCGGAGAACTGAACAGCCTGAACAAATGCCGACCACTTGCCGCGCCGTTTCGGGTGATCGTCGGGATATTCCGCTGGCCTTTGCCTCTGGCATGCGATTCGCAATTCCAGCCAGGTTCCCATCGAGTTGCGTGTTGCCCCGTTCGGTGCAGCACTTTACCTCCGGAAAACCTCCGGAGACCGACTTTTTTTACAAACCTTCAGGCAGGGAGACAGTAGCCATGAAAACCATCAACCGAAGCCAACTTCAGAAAAAACGGGGCGGCATCGACGAACTGACTTTGATCAACACGTTGCCCGCCGACAAGTTCGATGAAACCCGGATCGAAGGCTCGATCAACATCCCCCAGGAAAAGCCCGATTTTGTCGAACGCGTCAAAGCGACTGTAAACGACAATTTCGACTCGGAAATCGTCGTTTACTGCGCCAGCGCGGACTGCAATTCTTCGACACAGGCCGCCGAAAAGCTGGACGAGGCGGGATTCACCCAGGTATTCGATTATGAAGGTGGCGCGAAAGACTGGAAGCAGTCCCAACAAACCGCGTCACGGTAATCCTGGATCCGTCCAGCGCAACAACCCGTCGCCAGTCGCGGAGATGACCGAACCCGCCGCCGGGTGACTCGTTGCTGCCATTTTTTCCTTTTTACCCAGGAGTGATGGTCATGTCCCGCTTGATCCTAACTGGAAACTTCGTGCTCGATGGTTCGATCGGACTGGCGTCGCTGATGTGCGGCGGCGAAGGTCTGTTTCAGTCGGCGATCTGGATTCTGCCGTCCTCGATCCTGACAGGGCTGTTTATGCTCAGTCTGTCCATGGTAGCGGATGCCAACCAGCGCCCGGATATTTTGCGACTGGGCGACGCCAGCGGGAATGATGGCGAAGCAAACGATGGCAGCGATGACGCTGAAAACCGGAATCCAGTCCGCCTGCCTTAACTGTCTCCTGCTGTTTTTACCCACGGTTCTCTGAAATGCCAGCTCCAAATAACTGTGCAGTTGTCTGCGCGGTCCTGATCGCCGTCCTTGCCGGGGCGATGAATCTGTTTTGCCAAGCCGTTTCTGCGAATCCCATCATGCAGGAACAACCCACGCCGTCCAGCCGCGCGGGTCTGGACCCATTACCGGTAAACGCACTTCCCTCCGGCACCAACTTTCTGACCGCTATCGATTTTTCACTGCTCGATCGCAGCGAGTGGGCACAGTCCGACGGAATCGTCGCCCGCGACTTGATCGACGTTCCTGAAGACACCGAGCAGGTTTTGCTGGGATCGGAAACGGAATTGGGGTATTTTGCGGCCAACACCCAGACGGCGTTAATCCGGTTCCGGAACAGCCCCGCATCGCGCGACCCGATGAAACGCCCAGGCGACGCCAGAATCGAAACAGTGGGTGGAAACCAACTGGTCTGGATCAACGAAAATAGTGTCGCGATTCCCCTCAGGCCAAACGGTTGGGCGGTCTTGTTGCCCGGTGATCGCGAGCAACTGGAAAAAATGCTCCCTGCCAAACTGGATTCCGCAGATGACCGGGCCCAGACTGTCTCGGAATTCCTCCGCTATGCAGCAGAACAAGTCGACCGGGAAAGCACATTGGCGACTATCGCGATAGATTTTCAGGGAATCCTCAGCCTCGAGACGGTAACCCAGTTCGTGGTCGACGGAAATCTCTTTGATCCCGCCAATGTGACCGCCGCACAGGAGCTGCTGGCCAGTCTTCAGGGGGCGGTTGTGACGGTGCAGGCCACAGACCAGTTGACTGGAAAAATCCAGTTGCGGTTTGACAAAGAAGCGAAACTGCTTGAAGGAAAAGCCGTTCCGCTGGTCGAAAACGTCCTGAATTCAATTGGAATGAACATCGCTGGACTGAACCAGTGGCAGAGCAGCGTCGAGGGCGAGGTCATCATACTGGAAGGCAAATTGCAACGCGGCGGGCTGGGCGACCTGCTAAGCCTTGCGATTCAGGATTATCGCATGCCGGCAGCGATGCGCGATCTTGCTTCGCTGGAAAATTCACTCAGAGAAAACCGCGGGCAAACAAATCCCGACGGCAACCCTGGCGGCGATGCGGGGGCACCCGGCCAGCGGGATGGTGCAGGCGAAGAATCTGCAGGGGATCCCGACGCCAATGTCGCCAATCCCCCAGAAAAATCAAATCCTGCCGCCCAACAAAAAGCAGCGATGGCCAACGCGACCGAAGACTATCTGCATCGTCTGCGCCGCCTGTTGCAAAATGCCCATAACAAGACCGCACTCGGCAACCTCGCCCAGTCCCGCTTCTGGCTGGACCGCTACGCTTTTGCGATTCAGTACCTCGACCGGAAAAATGTGGACCCCGAACTGCTCGAATTTGCCGACGACCTGACCCAGCGCGTGAGCGGTATGGCCGAGACGCTGCAAACCGCAGGCGTGCAGGCCATCAGCCAGCTGGATGACAACTGGGTTTATACGCCGACGTGGCGGACATTCAATTATGGGGGAATCCGCATTCGGCGTGGAGCGTGGTTTTACACCGGATTCAATCGGGGCCTAAGCGATCAGGCGACAGCCGGGGCCGTCATCGACAGCGCGGCCAAAAAGGTCAAGACAACCGGGATCGACATCGTCCGGGATTACAATGCCATCGCAGAACAATTGTCGTCGCGCTACCGCTTCGAACACGAACGCTGGACACCCGGTGCGTTGAAATAAAGCACCCGGTTTAAAAGCTACCCGGTTCAGAAGATAGCGGCGTAGCCGCGACAGCAAATAGCTGCGGGTGCCAACCCGCAGGAAACGCGGCAGATACACAAAGCCCTCCAGCCGCGAACGCGCCGACAGGAGGCACACGGGTTGCACGGCACACGGGTTGAACGGAACGCACCTTTCCAATTTATACCCATTTTTATACCCATTGCTATTGATCACGCCGCATACGCCGATTGCTGTCGCGGCTTCGCCGCTTTCGGTTTTGTCTCAACTCGCAACCTGCGGGTTTGCACCCGCAGCTAATTGCTGTCGCCGCATTCGCGGCTTTTCCCGATCACCCCATTGGCGATCTTTCCCGCCACGACATTGCAGAACTTTCCTGCCACAGCATTGCCGAACTTTCCTGTTCGACATTGCCGAAC
>JBGSVU010000121.1:0-14807 GCA_041752775.1 Pirellulaceae bacterium
ATCGGGATAAACCCGAACGCAGCACCGGCATCTCCGCAGGCGACCGGATTTCACGACGGCTCTCCTCGTGAACGCGGCAAAAACCGGAAGCGTCTGCATCGCGCCAGTGCCAGTTGGTGCACGTTTGTTTTCCGGTGCCTGGCCCGTAATCCCGTGGGCACTGCCGCTGAAAGGACTGGAGGGCCGGGCGTCTGCCCTTGTCCATTCCTTGCTGGAATGTAAGCCTGGACGAATCCGTTCGACCTTGGCGCTCATCCACGACGCGGTTATTTTGTGTTAATGCCAACGCATGCCACTGAACGACTGCCCATTATCTCAGGTGACCGGTTATTGATCGGAATATTGCTGTTGGGCTGTTTGATCAATTTGCTGCCAACAAAAAAGGTGGCGCCATTATGTACGGAAGTGTGCCTATTGGCAGGAGAAATTGAAGAAACAGAACTCAAAGGGATCGAATTCTCTTTCCAGCCAAAGTTCTTCTGGCAGGTAACAACTTCATATGGAAGTTGGCATTTCGAAACCGCCATTGCCGAAACTTTCTTTTCCCATCTGGGTGCACATACAGTGCGTGGGCCACCTGGATGCCCGGTGTCTGTTAGCGTCATTAAAATCGTTGACCGGCACCTGTCTTGAGAACTGGTTGCGAGATTTGGTTCAATGCCAGCCGGCCTTGATCGCCAGATCGCAACTCATTGATCTGAGAGCTTTGCATGTGGCAATGTCGCCACCGTGGAGCAGTGCGCAAGAACCCTGGACTGACTGGTAAGGGCTAAACCGTGGAACTGATATTTGCCGGAATTGTCGTCCTGGGACTCAGCGCAATTCTCTCACTCCTGCTCCCGGGGAATGGACTGCGAGCAGCAGTCAGTCTGATTGCGCAACTGGCCGCGTGCATTTGTGTATTGAGTTCGACCGTGCCAGTTTTATTGGGTGGTCCGACCTCAGTCAGGTCAATGCACTGGTCGTACCCGGTGGAGCGTGTCGATTTTGAAGTCAACGCAGTCGGGGCTTTCTTTTTGACCTTTTCGCTACCGATGACGCTGCTGGGCTCGGTGTTTGCGGTTGGGTATTTGCAGCGCGATATTGTTCGCGGCCAGCGTCACGTTGGCGTTCACTTTGCGCTTTTGTCGATGGTCCAGGTTTCGTACCTGATCATCTATACCGTGCAAAATTCATTTGCGTTTTTGGTTGGCTGGGAAATTGCCGCGCTTTCCGCGTGGTTGCTGGTGATTTGGGATTATCGCAACCAGAAAATCCGATTCGCCGGATTCAACTATTTGATATCGACACATTTGAGTTTACTGTTTCTGGTGACAGCCATTGCCATCGTTCACGGCGTTACTGAGAGTTTTCATTTTTCCGACTTCGTTCCGTTTTTTCGCAAACCGAGCAACGAACGGAGCATCGTTTTTGTTTTGTTGTTGATTTCATTCGGTTTGAAGTCAGCTTTTTTTCCCTTTCATACGTGGCTGCCTCGAGCACACTCGGCGGCCCCGGCTCATGTCTCGGCTCTGATGTCGGGCGTCATCCACAAGGCCGGCCTGTTTGGCATGTTAAAAGTAGTCTTGATGATCGGCGAGCCCGAGTTATGGATGGGCTGGTTGCTGATCGGCGCGTCCGCGCTCTCGGCATTCATGGGTATTTTGTACACGCTGGTGCAAAGAGATATCAAACGCTTGCTCGGCTATTCATCGACAGAGAATGTTGGAATAGTTGGTATCGGATTTGGAATCGGTTGCCTCGGCCTGTCGCTGCATCAGCCGGTCATGGCTGCGTTGGGATTTGGCGGAGGCCTGTTGCATATCGTTAATCATGCGTTGTTCAAGTGCCTGTTGTTTTATGGCGCGGGTTCGATCTACCGATTTACGCACACGATAGATCTGGAAAAAATGGGCGGGCTGATCAAGGTAATGAAGTGGACGGGCCCATTGTTTTTGTTGGGTTCGCTGGCGAGTGCTGCTCTTCCACCGTTCAACGCTTTCGCGAGCGAATTCTTGATTTACCTGGGACTCTTCCAATCGGTACCTGGACTCGGCGCCGGGCAAATGGCACTGCCGCTGTTTGCGGTGTTGCTCGCGTTTGTTGGTGGTCTCTCAGCGATGTCTATTGTTCGCGCATTCGGCCTGATGTTTCTGGGTTTACCAAGAGATCCTGAGCACAGCGGTCATGATTCGCGCGAAAACATCTGGATGATTGTCCCCATGGCGATCCATATGATCGGGATTCTGGCGGTGGGACTGGCTCCTGTTTTGGTGCTTCGCCTGATTCAGTTTCCGACTGCGACAGTCATGGGTGCTCAGTCATTGAGTGGTGAAAGCTGGATGAACGCGCTTCCAGTGTCCTCGCTGCAGTCCGTGATGAACGTAACGCTCATCTTTGTTGCTGTTTTTGCTGTTCTATTTGTCGTTCGGTTTTTGCTTTTGCCGCGAAGCGATCGGCGACACGTGACTTGGGGGTGTGGTTATACGAAACCGAACACAAGGATGCAGTACACGGGCTCGTCATTTTCGTTTCCGATGGTCGCAGTGTTCGCTGACATTCTGAAGTTTTGGAAGAAAAAAGACTTGCCTAAAGGTGTTTTTCCCAAGGACGGCAGCCTTCAAACCAATTGTGTCGACTCGGTCGAGGAAAAGGCGTTCGTGTTCCTCAATCGTGGCGAGCGCTTTGTTCGTTTCTGTTTGAAGCGAATTCCTGAATCGGTTGAGTTTTCTTTTGGCGTCGGTCTCCTCGGACTCGTTATCCTTGTCGCCCTCGTGCTATCGAAATAGGAAAACTGCAATGAAGTCACTTACAAATTCAATACGGAACAGACCTGAGTTGATTGAGGACGCACATTCATGAATATTCCTTTGATCATCTTTCAAATCGCTGTCCTTTTTGTTGGTCCAATTTTTGTCATCGGAATTATCAATCGAGTCAAATCGTATTGGGCCGGCCGTCGCGGTCCACGGCTTAATCAAAGCTGGTTTGATTGGTTGCGGTTGCTGCGAAAGACTCCGGTCTATTCGGAAGTTACCAGTTGGCTGTTTCCGCTGGCCCCGATGGTGGTTTTGGCAACGACGGTCACAGCCGCTCTGTTTGTTCCACTCGTCCCGGGTTTTGCGCCGATTTCGTTTGTTGGAGATTTTGTCTTGGTGCTTTACCTGTTGGGACTTGGCAAAGTCTTTTTGATGCTCAGCGCTTTGGATACGGGAAGTGCATTCGAAGGGATGGGCGCCAGTCGAGAGGCAAGCTATTCGGCACTTGCTGAACCGGTGATGATGTTGACTCTCGGAACGCTGATTTTGGCAAGTGGCCATAGTTCATTCAGCGAACTAGTCGTGCCGCAAACGGAACTGGTCGCTGGCGTTTCACTACGTGTAGCTTTGTCGATCGCGTTATTTCTGGTTTTGCTGATCGAAGCCAGTCGCGTTCCGGCTGACGATCCGACGACGCATCTCGAATTGACGATGGTCCACGAAGTGATGATTTTGGATCACAGCGGACCTGAATTGGCGATGGTTCAGTACGCCTCTGGAATCAAAATGGTGTTGCTTGGAGGCGTGATCTCGTCGTTGCTGAATCCTTTTTCGAGCGAGCATTTTCCTGTTTTGGCGATGGTGTTTGCATTGCTGGGAATACTGCTGGTCGCCGTGCTGGTGGGAATGGTGGAGTCATTGACGGCCCGACTGCGTTTCCGTGCAATCCCGCTGCTGACGTTCGCAGCGTTCCTGATTTCGCTTGTTAGCTTGGTCGTTGTGCATTCAAACCAGGGAGCCATTCATTGACAAACTTATTCGTGGTTTATGCCGCAGCGTTCCTGCTGCCGTTGATTTTTCACTCTTGGCGAATTGCCCTTTGGGGACTAGGCGTGCAAGGTTTTGTGTTGGGGCTGATCCTGCTTGCGACTCATGACTATTCGATAATGACGGGCGTCGAAGCTGTGAACCTGTTTGTGCTTCGCGCGATTTTGGTTCCCTGGCTGCTTTTGCGAAGTATGCGTGGGGCCAGAATTGCGGCTGATTTCACACTGATCAAGAAAAATCTTTCTCAGTGGTTTATTGTGGTCATGATTGTTGTCGCCGGTGCGTTTTTCGGGCGTGTCATGGCACCCGCCGATTCCCAGGAAGCTTTTCAAGTGGGCACAGCAGCGATCGCGATTCTGGCTGGAATTCTGATACTCGCCAATCAACGCCATGTGATTGGACAAGCGGTGGGGATCATTACTTTTGAAGGTGGCCTGACATTAGTCGAACTTCTATCACAACATGCCATGCCACTCGAAGTGTACGTCGGAATTTCCATCGTCTTTACGTTGTTGCTTTTAACGCTGGCAGGTTTTATCCGCAGGTTTAGAGAAAACCCACAGCACGTGCCGACTTCCGACCAGTCTACCGAAAATGGAATTGTATTATGACGGTCATTCTTTGTGGGCTCGTTCCGTTGGTTGCGGCTTTGCTGGTTTGTATGCCAGTGTTTCGCGGACGCAATGCCGCTCGTTTGTTGATCGCTGTCGGATTGACCAACCTGGTGCTGGTGGGTGTCGCGGGCTTCAGTCGAACGCGGGGTGCAAGTGAATATTTTGTGGCTCGCTACTTTATCCTGGACGCCACGTCACTTTTGTTTCTCTCGGTCGTCTCGCTCGTATTTCTTGCCGTCACAATTTATATCTACCACCGGATTTCGGCTGGTTTGATGCCTGAAGCCTTCGAGGGTTTTATTGCTCGAGTGCTGGTATTTGCATCGGCGTCCGTTTTTTCAATTCTCAGTAATCACCTGATTGCGATGTGGGCGTTTTTGGAGTTGGGAACGTTGTCGATCGCTCCGCTCATTGCGTTTGCACGTGGACAAGATGGTCTCAGGGCTTCCTGGAAATATTTTGTTTTCTCGGTCGTCGGACTTGGTTTCAACTTCCTGGGATTGATGTGCATTGCCAAGGCAACGGGAACGCACGATGGGCACAGCATTTCTTTTTTCATTGATTCCCTGGTCAATGTTCCTTCACTTGGTGAAAAATTGTGGTGGGAACTGGGATTGGCATTCATGGTTTTCGGGCTGGGAACAAAACTCGGGTTGGCACCGATGTATGCCTGGCTGCCTGACGCCTATGACCACTCGCCACCGGCGGTTACGGCGCTGCTTTCAGCGGTTCAGTTTAATTGCGTGATTCTGTGTCTATTCCGTGAGATTGCGATTTTCAAAACTTTTGATCCGCTGTTGGTCAGCGAAGAGTTGATCGTGATGGGCGTTCTCTCGCTGATCATTGCGGCGATGAACATTGTCACGACGGATAATTACAAACGACTGATTGCCTATGCATCGCTCAATCATGCGGGAACAATTGCGATTGGCCTTGGCATTGGCAAGACGGCAGCTTATGGAGTCGTGCTCTATGTGGTCAGCAACGCGTTCGTCAAGGCCCTGTTGTTCTTGACTTGTGGAAACATCAAGTCCCATTTTCAAACGAAACAAATCGCGGCGTTACGAGGGATTATTCGCGTCATGCCGTTCAGTGGGTTGGCATTTATGCTTGGCGTCTTTGCTTTGTTGGGTTTCGCTCCCTTCGGCAGCTTCATCGGCGAAGTCTTGATACTCAGCACCATGGTCGAAGGCTGGAATATCCTGCTGCTGTTTTTAATGTGCATCATTTTGACGGTTGTTCTCGTTGCCAGCGGTCGCGCACTTTTCCCGATAATCTGGGGCGAATCGCAACAGGAATTGGCGGCCGAGCGCGAGCCGCTACTGTCAATCGTACCCAATCTGCTGCTGGTTGCAGTTCTCGTGTCGCTGGGCATTTTCACTCCCGAACCGGTTACCGCACTTCTTCAAGAAGTCGCTACCGCATTGAGTGGGCGGCCATAGCTATTAAGAACGTTTTTTTGATTTCCGGATTTCAGGCAATGACCAACGCGAACGTGTTAATTTCGAAACGGACGGATATTCCGACGTTGAGCTATGAGGATTTTCGTTCAAAGGTCTTGGACGATGTGAAATCCGGCAGCCGGCTGGTGAGTTATTTTGCTACTCCGGTCGAGAGCAGGCCGGAGGAAATTGGCGCGTTGCAATGCGTGATGATCAACTCCGGCAAACTGGAATATTTTCGATGCGTTGTCAATTCTGATCTTGAGTATCGACAGCTAACCTCGGAGTTACCTGCGTTTCATTGTTTCGAACGAGAAATACACGAACAATATGGACTCGAGATGCCAGGCCATCCCTGGCTCAAGCCGATTCGATTCGAAGGCCGTTGGCTGAAACGGATGGACGAATATCCATTTTACAATTTGGCTGGCAAGGAAGTTCACGAGGTCGGCGTCGGGCCGATTCATGCAGGTGTCATCGAACCCGGCCATTTCCGTTTTATGTGCTTTGGCGAGACGGTCGAGCATTTGGAGATTCACCTGGGCTACCAGCATCGCGGTGTGGAGAAGATGCTGACCAAAACGCCGATTCGCAAGTTGTCTCCTCTAATCGAGAGCATTGCAGGTGATTCAGCTGTCGCTTATTCACTTGGCTTCTGTCGTGCCATGGAGGCGTTGTGCGGATTGAAGGTTGCCGACGAAATCGAAACGATTCGGGGTATCGCCATTGAGCTCGAGAGGATCGCGATGCATCTGGTGGGACTGGGTGGGATTGCCACGGATGTTGCCTTTCTGCCGGGTAGTTCAACTTATGGTCGATTGCGAACAGCCATCATCAACCTTTCGATGCGGCTCTGTGGAAGTCGATTTGGCCGCAGCTGGTTTCGGCCAGGCGAACTTCGATTTCCGTTCCTTCAATCGCATCGCGAAGATATTCGCAAGACGCTTGCTCAGTTTCAGAGTGATATCGCGATCATCAATAAACTGTTTCAGGAATCGCGATCCGTTCAGCACCGCCTTCGAACAACCGGAATTGTGCCGCCGGAACTCGCCGACGAAATTGGTCTGGTGGGTATCGCGTCGAGGTCATCGGGTTTGAAACGTGATACTCGGAGCGAGCTTGCCAGCGGAGTTTACAAGAAGCATCCGATCGAAATGATCACCGAGCCCGACGGTGATTGTTGGGCGCGGGGCATTGTTCGGTTGCGTGAAATTGATGTTTCGTTGGACTGGATTCTGAAGGTTGTTGAAACATTGGCGGATGTCGAGGGCGGTCCGCGAGTGGACTGCATCCCTCAGCCAGACCGACGTGCAATTTCGATCGAAGAAGGTTGGCGTGGCGAAGTCATTCATTACTTGGCAACCAATGGGCAAGGCGAATTGACGGAGTACAAAGTCCAGGACCCTTCGCTACGCAATTGGTTTGGATTGGCGCAGGCCGTTAAAAACAACGCGATTTACGACTTTCCGATTTGCAACAAGAGCTTTGACTTGTCTTACTGTGGCAATGACCTTTAATCTCGAAGGCTAAAAACGATGGAACATTTTATCGATGCATTCAAGGTGCGTCAGTCACAAGGCAAGCAGTTTGTGCCGGACGTTCGCGCTGCGAATCCAGTGGGATTTCGCGGACTTCCGCTCATTAGCAATACACCGTGCGAATCGGGCTGCACGCAATGCGTTGATGACTGTCCAACCAGCGCAATCAAGTTGTCTCCGTTTTCATTGGATTTAGGGAAGTGCGTGTTTTGCGACGAGTGTGCACGCGTTTGTCCGTCGCAGAAGGTTGCCTTCACCGCTGGCTACCGATTGGCTTCGAGGACGCGCGATGGACTGGTCGTTCGCGAAGGCAACAACGAGCTGACGCCTGTCGAAGCCTCCGAGCGAATCAGAAAAATTTTCGGCAGGTCGCTTAAATTGCGTTCTGTCTCTGCCGGTGGCTGTAATGGATGTGAACTGGAGATCAACGCGATCGCCAACGTTAATTTTGATATTGGCAGATACGGGATCGAGATTGTCGCTTCGCCCCGACATTCAGACGGGGTGATTCTCAGCGGTCCGATTTCAGCAAACATGGCAGCCGCGTTGGAGCTTTGCTACGAAGGAATACCTGAGCCGAAGTTTGTCATTGCGGTCGGTGCCTGCGCGATTTCTGGCGGCGTTTTTGAAGATTCGGTGGCCCTCGATCGAAAATTTCTGGGTCGCTTCGCTCCGGAACTTTACGTGGCCGGTTGTCCTCCGCATCCACTATCAATCGTCAATGGGCTGCTTGACTTGCTGGGTCACGCCGACGGTCGTTGGTAATGAGTCTTGAGAAGTCTACAAACAGAACTTGAAATCACATCGTTAACTATTTCGTGGGGCTTGACTTTATGAACGAAACCAATGCATTACGGGTTCGAACGATTCCTCGCGATTTATTGTCGGGGATGATCGTGTTTCTGGTCGCGCTGCCGCTATGTCTGGGGATTGCTCTGGCATCTGGAGCACCGCTCTTTTCCGGGTTGATTGCCGGCATTGTCGGCGGCATCGTGATCGGCATGTTTAGCGGATCGAACACGAGCGTATCGGGCCCGGCTGCCGGGTTGACGGCGGTAGTCGCCGCTCAAATTGGTTCACTGGGATCGTTCGAAGCCTTTCTGTTGGCACTGGTAATTGCCGGTGTGATTCAAGTGATTTTTGGGCTCGCTCGCGGCGGAGCTTTGTCGGCATATTTTCCGTCCAGCGTGATCGAAGGGCTGTTGGCCGCGATCGGCATGATTCTGATTATCAAGCAGATTCCGTATTTACTGGGCTTCGACATGGTGCCCAAGTCACCCGTCCATGGACACTCGAACATCTTGACTCAAATTGCCCAGATATTTTCTGGCGACTTCCATTGGGGCGCGTTCGTGGTCGGAGGTCTGTCGTTGGTTTTTCTGATCACGTGGGACAACATCAAGACGCTGAAAAACAGCTTGATCCCAGCGCCTTTGATGGTGGTTGTAATGGGAGTGGTAGGGAGCTTGTTTCTCAGCAAACTGGGTTCAACATGGGCGCTTACCGATGCAACAAGATTGATGGTGAATGTTCCGATTGCCGAAAGCTTCAGCGGCTTTCTGGAGTTGTTGACCCGTCCCGATTTTTCGCAATGGTCCAACCCTGGCATTTATGTCGCCAGTTTGACCATTGCAATTGTCGCCACGCTAGAAACGCTGCTCAACCTGGATGCAGTCGATAAACTTGACAAGTTTCAGCGCCTGTCGCCGCCGAATCGAGAACTTTGTGCGCAGGGCGCAGGAAACATCGTGTCTGGGCTGTTGGGAGGAATACCAATAACCAGCGTGGTCATTCGCGGGTCGGTAAACGTAAACGCTGGCGCTCGGACAAAACTCTCGGCCATTTTTCATGGATTGCTTTTGCTGGTTTGTGTCTATTTCATACCGACCTATCTCAATCGAATTCCGCTGTCCTGTCTGGCGGCAATCTTGTTGATGACAGGTTGCAAGTTGGCCAGACCCAAGCTCTTCCGAAAGATTTGGGGCGAAGGCATCTATCAGTTCTTGCCTTTTATTCTCACCTTTGTCGCCATTGTCGCGACCGACCTGTTGATTGGCGTGATCATCGGCATGGTGATTAGCCTGCTGTTCATTTTGAAGAGCAACCTTACACAGCCGGTTCGACAAATCGACGAGCAACATGTGAGTGGTCCGGTGCGTCGAATCGAGTTGGCCAATCAAGTTAGTTTTCTCAATAAGGCTCCATTGGAGAAAGCACTTCGAAGTATTCCTGAAGGGGGAGACGCGATCCTTGATGCCAGAAATACGGACTACATCGACCCCGATGTGCTTCATTTTATCCGCGAATTCAAGGAGCAGACGGCGCCCGCCCATAACATTCGCCTCGGAATGCGTGGCTTTCGCGAGCATTATCAAATTACCGACGACGTGCAGTTCATCGATTATTCTGCCCGGGAAAGCCGGCAAGAACTGACACCTGCCGCTGTCTTGAGAATTCTGATGGACGGGAATGAACGATTCTGTTCTGGCAGGGGAGTTGACCGGAACCTGCAAAACCTGATTCATGCAGAGAACAGCCAGCTCCGGCCGCTGGCGGTGGTGTTCAGCGGTGTCGATGGCAGGATGCCTGCCGAGATGATCTTTGACTTGAGCCTGGGAGAATTGGTGACCGTACGACTGGCCGGAAACGTGATTGGTCCAAGAGTCGTCGCCAGTCTGGAATACGGTTGCGTTGTTGGAGGTGCGAAACTGATACTGATTCTGGCGAATCAGAATTCCGGGATGGTAAAACTCGCTCTCGACCAAGCGATCCCCGTAAAGCCGGAAAGGACTGTTCCGGAAAACCTCAGGTCAGTCCTGTTGGAAATCCAGCAGTCGATCGAGCCGGAAGAGTTGGAGTTGCTCAAGGCAAACGGCGATTCGGAACGGCTGGTGCTTGCAGAAAAAGTATCGCGCCGAAACGCGAAACACACGGCCAACCAGATCCTGTCCCAGAGCGCCATTATTCGACACCTCGTTGAGGAACAGAAAATCGCATTGTGCGGAGCCGTTTTCAATGGATCCGATGGCCGTGTGGAGCTGATAGATGCCGTCTGAGTCCGGGTTTGCACGTTTTCCGGAGTGGAAACCTCGATCAACACAAGCGGCCCACAGCCCGTTTACGGGTTTAAAGCTGTCTATTACACACAATAAAGAGTCCGCCGTTTGTCGTGCCGGTGGGCCGGTTGCGCTTGCAATTTGCCGGTACTGCGGGGAAACTTTCTGGTTGCGACTTGCCCCCAAACTGCCCCCGCCCCGGAAGGCACCCATGAACCCGGCCCGTTTTCAGCCCCCGCCCGAGATTGCCTCACTGTTGGCGGGCACCGGTACCGAAGCGTTGCTGGTGGATTCTGCGATGAACGTCCGCTGGTTCACGCCAGGCATGAAGGAACATTGCGGAAAGGTCGAAAAAAATTCTGGCACGTCACTGGAAAACATCCTTTCGGGTTTCAGTTATCCCGACCTGATTTCGCATTTGCAGCTGGTCATGGAAACCGGCCAACCGATGCAAACCCGTATTGTCGGCAGTTCGCTGACGCCCTGCCGCTGTACTCTGGCGCCCTTTGCGATTCCGGGTGAGACCGACGGAGTTCTGCTTTCCCTCGTTGATCTCGGCCTGCCGGAAGCAACGGGCCAGGGGGATGACGTTCGCGACGGACTGAGAAATGTGGTTTTCGCCGCCGCGACCAATGGGATCATCACCCTGGACGCGAACGGAGTCATCACGGATTTGAATCCCGCCATGGAGCGAATCCTCGGGATTGAAGCGCCCGGGTTGCGGGGTACGACCCTCGCCCAGCAGCGGCTGGGAGGCGGTCCAGGCAAGAGTTTTTATGACACTGTCGCGGCTGTCGTCAGCCAGAAAACACCCGGCCAACCCGCTTCTCCTGTCAAAGTACGGGGCACCCGCCCCGACGGGACGACTTTCGTTTGTGAATTGACCTGGTCCCTGGTCGGGGAAGGCAGCGGATGCAAGTACGCGTTTATCCTGAGCGACATCGGGCGGACGGTCTTTGCCGAACAGGAGGCCGCGGCACGACGCCGGCTGTTTGATGCCACGGTCGGCAATGCAGCAGTGGGGATTTCGGTCGTTGACATTTTTGGCAACTGGCTGATGGTCAACGACCGGATGTGCGAAATGTTGCGCTATTCGCGACCCGAGCTGATGGCCATGTCGCCCTGGCAAGTGACTCATCCAGACGATGTCGAAACCTCGCGCCGGGAATTTGGCAGACTGGTCCAGGGTGAGATCGACAGCTACCAGATTGAAAAACGTTACCTTCGCCGGGACGGCAGCATTTTCTGGGGTCTGGTGACGGCAACCCGCCAGAAAGACCAGCGGGGCAATTCGGTGCGCAACATCGCCATCATCCAGGACATTTCCAAATCAAAATCGCTGGAACAGGACCTGCGAACCGCGCTGCGAGCCCGGGAACAGTTTCTGGCCACGCTGTCGCACGAGTTGCGCAATCCGCTTTCCGCCATGCTGAACGCCAGTCTGTTGCTGAAGGACCAGTCGGCCACGGACAGCCAGGAACATGACGAAGCCGTGAGTGTCATCCGGGGCAACATCCGGCTGATTGGAGGCATGCTGGAAGACCTGCTGGACCTCAGTCGTTTTACCAACGCCAAAATCCGGCTGCGCGACGAGGTCTGTCTTTTTGGCGAACTGGTCCGCGAATCGGTCGAAAATACCCGGCATGGCATCGAAGCGCGCGGACAGAGCGTGCAGGTCGAGGGCCTGTCCGAACACTGCTTCGTCTTTGGAGACCGCGGCAGGCTGCAACAGGCCATCGGAAACCTGCTGGTCAATGCCAGCAAATACTCACCTTCGGGCGGGATCATCCTCTGCCGCGCGGAGCACGACGCCTCCTCGGTCCGACTGCATGTAATCGATTCCGGCGCGGGAATTCCGGAGGAATGCCTGGAGGATATTTTTGAACCCTTCTTTCAGGTTGAACAGACGATCGACCGGTCCAGTGGCGGAATGGGGCTGGGGCTGCCGCTGGTCCGCATGATCGCGCGTTCGCACGGGGGAGAGATTGTGGCGTATAGCGCGGGTCCCGGCACGGGCAGCGAATTTGTTCTGAGTCTGCCCGTGGGTGATCCCGCCGAATCAGAAGAACTGGACCATGAAAACTGGAATTGCGCCGGATTGAGCATCATGGTTGTGGACGACCACCCCGCCATCCGAATGATGCTGGGGCGGCTGATCAAACTGCGGGGATTTGCCGTGGAAATTGCCGCCAACAGCACCGAGTCACTGGAAAAACTGGGCGAGGCCATTCCGGACGTCATGTTGATTGATATTGGGTTGCCTGATTTGAATGGGTACGAACTGGCCGCCAGAATCCGGCAACGCCCCGAAGGTGAACAGATCATCCTCGTCGCCATGACCGGATACGGCCAGCCCGGCGACCGGAACCGCTCCGCGGCCGCGGGATTTGATCATCATTTGGTCAAACCGGTAGATGTGGATGACATCCTGCCAGTGTTGCAGGACCTGTGGGTGTCGCGGCGTCGCCAGATGGGGCCGGCCACACCGGGTCCCCAGATCTGAAACGACTGTTTCATAATTGTGCCCCGTCTGGAAATGGGTCACAATGAAATGTTGCAGGAATAGGGGAGAGGCAACGCCAGGCGTGGCTCAAATGGCAGGAGGCATTTCTGTTGTGAGATCGCAATCGCAATGTCGTTTGACAGGAGAGGTTTCAAGCGTCATGAGCGACATGCGACCGACAGATTTTTGGGGGCCAGCCCGGTGCCGTTTTTACCGGCCCGTGGCCATACAGGTTTGCACTCTCCAACTTTCCTCCTGGAAAGTGTGCACCGACATCCAGGATACCAGCAAAATGACACCTCGCGAACATTCCGACTCCGCCTCGTCGCGCTGTCGCGAAAATCCGGCTCCGCTTCATTCGCGCCACGACCGGCGCAATGAAGTCCATGCGATCTGGCTGGGGATCCGCTTGATTGAGGAACAGATCCAGTCGCGCAGCTGGCAGGATGCCAAACTGACCGTGGAGGCTTTGCGTGAAAGTGCCGACCGGCTGAAACAGATGGAACGGCAGGAATGGCCCGAACAGGGATAACCGGTCCGACACCGCTGTGGAAGGGAAACCGGGCTGGAGTGGAATCACCGCCGGGTCAGCATTTGCTGTCTTCGGGATTGTCCGCATTCATGTGAATGGCAGCTTTGCCATTCAGCTCAGCCATGGTGCGCAGCCGCAATTTCTGCCGGATGTTCTGTTTGTGGGTGTGAACGGTTTTCAGGGCCAGACCCAGTTTGTCAGCAATTTCGTGCGAATTGTAATTTCTTCCCAACAGACGGAAGACCTCATACTCACGCCTCGACAGTTCATCGAATGCCGGATTCGATTTTGCGTCGCGCGAACCTCCCTGGCGGATGGCATCCACGCACAACCCCTGAATCGCCGGGCTGATCATGGTCTGGCCAGCCAGCACCGCCTGGATGCATTCCAGCAGATGCTCAATGGAACAGCCCTTGTCCACAAAACCGTCGACTCCCTCCCGAATCACACTACTGACCAGCAACGGATCCTGGCACATGGACGACACAAGAATCCGGCAACTGATTTTTTCCTTCGCCACATGCGAGATGATTTCCTTGCCTGACCCCTGCTTCAGCAGCAGGTCCAGAATAATCAGGTCGGGTTTGTGTTTCTTCAGCGACTGCAACGCACCGCTGACAGAATCCACCGAATCGCAAACCTGGTAGTCCGGATGGCCCCGCAGCAACTGCTCGATGGCCCAGCGAATCAGGGGGTGATCATCAACAATCAGAATTTTGAATTGCATACGAATCTGGGTTCCCGGCTGGTACTGGTTTCGGTGGCAAGAACGAGGCGGCTTGCGCAGTCCACGGTTTTCCTGAAACAGGTGTTGGCCGTGAATGGCAAAGGCATCGAAAGCAGTTCAGCGGTGCGAGAAAGAGGAAGTTTCATGGACTGAAGGAGGCAGCCTCAGGCCTTGATCGTTTCCACAGGCTGTTCATGTTCCATGAGGCAGATTTTCTGCGCTGGATGATGGCCTTGCAAGTCCCGATCCTGGGGCAACCCGCTGGCAGACCGCGCCGGCCGCAGCCAAATCCGCCCGCGATCGTGAAAAACAGCCGGTTTTCAGCGTGTGAACGGCCCAACGCGCTGGGGGCTTATGTCAAATCAGGAAAAATGCCTGGTTTATTCCGGGTAAATTTTTTGTTCCCTCTGGTTTGGATTCGCATGTTATTTTCCGGACGGCCGACTATTCTGCCTCTCGTCGGGTCGGAAATGCCTTGAACCTGCAACTTGATTTTCACCACCGATTTTCGACCGGACATGCGAAGCGGCCTTGGGAGCGGCAACCCCGCTCTCAAGGCTTTTTTATTGGAATAGAAAAAGCCGGCTCCGAATCGGGAGCCGGCTTCTGT
>JBGSVU010000122.1:0-1628 GCA_041752775.1 Pirellulaceae bacterium
AAATACGTGGGGCACGGGATCGGAACCTGTTTCCATCAGCGTCCCAACATTCCGCATGTTCCGACCCGCCAGTCCTGGTCCGAGCGGCTGCAACCCGGCATGTGTTTCACGATCGAACCGATGATTAACGCTGGGACGGCCAATTGCGTCAGCGACAAAAAAGACGGCTGGACGGTGCGTACGGCCGACGGAAAAGTCTCCGGGCAGTTCGAACATACGATTCTCATGACCGAACAGGGCCCGGAAATCCTGACTCTGACCCAAAATGGGCCGCGACCCGGCCATAAATTCCTCGCCTGATTTTTTGCGGGGGTCTGAATATCATGATCAAAAATTTTGCGGAACATCCCCGGTTCTGGATGGTCGCTGTCTGGGGTCTGCTCGCGATTGCGGCCGGTTTGGCATCAGGGGATACGCTGGTGGCGCGGGGTGAGACTGCGGCCAGCGTCCGCCATCCCGTTTCAATCGTCGAAGCCGACGTTTATGTTCGCCAGAAACAGACCATCATGCGGCTGAAATGCTTCGCCGATGACCTGGAACTGTTGCAGGGCGTCGAACCGCTGGCCGACGGCAGTTTCGATGTGAATGAACTGCGCGAAGCCACCGAAGACCACGCAAAGTTTCTCGCCGAACGGATTCAGATTTTTGATCAGGACGGGAACCTCCTACAGCCCAGAATCACGGGCATCGTGCACATCCAGCCGCCTGCAATGGGAGTTCACCAGGGAGACCTGATGAGTTTTTCACTCGGGTTTACCTTCGAATACGACTACGAAACGGCACCGGAGTTTCTGACGATCCAACAAAACATGATTGGCGAAGGATACCTGCAGCCGAGTGAACTGAAGATCATTCTGCGCCAGGCCGGATCGGACACGCCTTTTGCAAAAATGATGAAGCCGCAAATGCCCGAGACCTTTCGGCTGGACTGGTCCGACCCGGCGCTCGGCGAAGAGGCCAGCCCGGAGGAGTGGCAGGCCTGGTTCGACCGGCAGCGGGAAGAAATGCTGGGCATCACCAGTTACAGCAGCGTCTACTCGTTCATTTACATCGAACGGTTCGAAGTCCGCCACGAAATTCTGATTCCGGTGGCGTCGCTGGCCACTATGATCGATTTCCAGAGGGCGGACCCCTACTATCTGGACGTGGCCGAACAGGATTTGGCGGCGGTCCAGTTGAGGGAATTTTTTTCCGTTGGCAACGAAGTCACGATCGACGGTATTCCGGTCCAGCCCGTGATCGATCGTATTGATTTTTATGGTCTGGATTTGCGCGATTTTGCGATGCAGTCGGCGCGGGACCGGATCAGCATTGCCAACGGGCGAATTGGGTTGATCCTGTCCTATTCCTGCAAGTCACCGCCGCGCGAGGTCACCGTCTCGTGGGACTTGTTCAATGACGTCATCACGACCGTCGAATCGGTGATTTTTGTGGGCAACAAAGTTGAGAAAACACAATTTTCCAGCTTCATTGATTCCAATACCTGGCGCTGGACTGCGGACGATTCGCTCCCTCCGCTGCCCGTGATCACGGCTGTCCAGGCAGGTGAACTGCCCCGATTGCCGCCGCGGCAGCTTCCGCTGCTGTCGGTCGGTCTGGGGCTGGTGGCGGTGGTGTTGCTGGTCTGG
>JBGSVU010000123.1:0-1728 GCA_041752775.1 Pirellulaceae bacterium
GGCAGCGAGAGAAAATGTGTAGGCCATCGCGCCGCCGATCACGACGGAATCGCAGACCTTCAGCAAATTGTCGATCACTTTGATTTTGTCCGATACTTTGGCTCCTCCGAGGATCGCCACGAAAGGGCGTTCCGGCGAACGGATCACGTCGCTCAGATATCTGATTTCCTTTTCAACCAGCATTCCCGCCACACGGGGCTTGCCTGCCATCGCTACTGGAACGGCGTACATTGATCCGTCCTGGCGATGGCAGGTGCCAAAGGCATCATTGCAATAAATGTCTCCCATGTTGGCGAGTGTCTGGGCGTAGGTGGCCTCGCCTTTTTTCTAGCCAGCGTTGAAGCGGACATTTTCGAGCAGCAGGACTTCGCCTGGCTGCAACGTGGTGGCCCGGGACAGGGCATCGGCGCCAACCGTGTCGGTTGCGAATTTCACCTCAACAGCCAGCATGTCGCCCAGCGCTTTGGCAACAGGGGCCAGACTGTATTTGGGATCGGGAGCACCGTCCGGCCGTCCCAAATGCGACATCAGAATCACGCTGCCACCGCGGCCCAGGACACTTTGAATGGACGGCAACGCCATGGCGATCCGCCGGTCGTCGGTGATGTTCCCGGCGTCGTCGAGGGGCACATTGAAATCAACCCGCATCAGGACTTTTTTGCCGGTAACGTCAATCTCTTTGATGGTCTTTTTGGGCATGGGAATCCAGTGCTGAACGAATCAGGAACGGGGGCCAGAACCACGATGGGTACGGGCCGCCCGCAACCGCGGGCCAGTCTGGATTCTAAAGGCTCAAGACGTTTTCCCGAACAGGGGTGGCCCGGCGCTTTGGCCCGGCCACCCTTCAGCTACGGAGTTCCCGGGATTCAGTCGACCGATTCCTGCGGCAACAACAGCGGCTGCGGCGTTTCGCTGTTCGGTTCGGTCAGCGTTGGCGCTTCCGGCAGCGGTGGCGAGACCGGTTGCGGCTCGGTTTCCGGGGGCAAAGCCGCACCTGTCGCCACATCCTGAATCGCCGGCTGGTCGATCAAAACCGGATATGTCGCAGCGCCCGGAATCAACAGCGGTGGGCTGCTGGTATAGGTCATCCCGGACATCGACAGCGGTGGAGTGATTTTGTTCCAGCCTGCCATCAGCCATCCACTTTCGATTCGCAGTTCGACCAGTTGCAGCTCGCTGGCCAGTTTGCGGACCTCTTCCCGTTCCATCCGGTCGAGAGGGATCAGATTTTCTGACAACTCAAATCCTTTTTCACTGGGGTCGTAACTTTCCTGCAACTTCCCTTCCAGAAAACTCTTGAAACTCACCACCCGGGCATTGCGGCTGGTCTCGTCGGTATAAGTGATGATCGGCTGGCTGGACTGGCGCACATACAACTTGCCGCCGTCGCGAACAAACTGAAACTCCAGATTGATAACCAGGGGCCCGTTGACTTCCTGGTTGTCCTGGGAAAAGCGGCGGCCCGTGATTTCGAGCCTGATTTTCTGGTCGAGGTACTGAACGGCAATCGCACCGGTTGGGGGGAAAGTAATCGACCAGCTCTCCGAGGCGTCGGACTGTTGAAAAGCCTTCGGGACTTCACCCAGAAATTTTCCGGCCAGTTCGCCCAGTTCTTCATTCGTGTACCGGCGACCAGCAATCACCGGATCGATGTAGTTCGACAGCCCGGACTGGTGCAGCGCGATGCGCGCGTCGGCAGGAACCCGCGCAGCCGGTGCGGGACCGGTC
>JBGSVU010000124.1:0-4788 GCA_041752775.1 Pirellulaceae bacterium
TTGCGCGAATTCAATCCGGAAACCGGGGTGCTTGAAGGGCAGAAGCCGCTGCCGCTGGATTTGATTTTTATCCTGGCGGCGTCGCTGACCGTGGTGCAACAGTTGCTGCTGGGTTATCGCTGGAATGACATTCAGGCGAGCATTGTCCGGAAACTGTCGATGGCGATGCCGGCGTTTCTGATTCTTTTTTCGATCGGTCTGATTATTTCCAGCTGGATCGTGTGCGGAACGATTCCGATGCTGGTTTGCTGGGGTCTGCGGATGATCAATCCGGACTATCTGTATCTGGTTGCGTTTGTGGCGCCAGTGATTTTTTCGACGCTGACCGGAACATCGTGGGGATCGGTGGGGACTATCGGGGTCGTGCTGATCGGGATCTCCAACGCGCTCGGTGCGAATCCGGGAATCACGGCGGGCGCCGTAATTGGAGGTGCCTATTTTGGTGACAAGATGTCGCCCCTCTCGGACACGACGAATCTGGCGGCGCTGGCGGCCAACGTCAACCTGTACGATCACATTCATTCGATGATGTTTACAACCGTGCCGTCGGCGCTGATGTCGGCGATGATTTATCTGGTGGCGGGATTTTTGTTTCCCCCGCTGGTGACCCGTGCGGACTTGAGCGGGCTGGATCCGTTTCTGCATGGCATCGAGGGGATTTTTTCCTTCAATCTGTTACTGTTGTTGCCACCGGCGATCGTGTTGGTCGGTTCCCTGCGCAAACTGCCCACGGTTCCCGTGCTGATACTGTCGGTGCTGTCGGCCTGTGTTCTGGCCCTTGTATTTCAGCGATTCAGCCTGGGAAACGTCTTCCTGTCGGTGCACACCGGGTTTGACACGGGGATGGCAACGTGGGTGGAAAGTGTGCCAGCACGGGTTTCGGTTTTGTTGAACCGGGGCGGGTTGTACGAATTGAACGAAGCCATCATCACGGCCTTTATGGTGTTCATTTTCATCGGCGCGATCGACAATATCCGGGCGATGCCGCGGGTCGTGGAGGGATTGCTCGGTACCGTCCGGTCACAGCGAATGACGATCGTCCTGGGGTTGCTGGCGACCGGGTTCAGCAATGCGATGACATCGAACCAGTACGCAACCAGTTTCATTATTGGCGACGCTTTTCGCAGCAAGTACGACATGTTGCGGATTCCGCGAAAAGTCCTTTCACGGTCGATCGAGGATACAGGCACGATGATCGAGAGTCTGATTCCGTGGACCACCTCGGCGCTGTTCATGGCGGGAACGCTGGGAGTGAAGTGGGAGGAATACTGGTACTGGCAACTGTTGTCGCTGATCAATATCGCGGTTGCTTTTTTTCTGGCGCTGACCGGGATCGGATGTTTTCTGGGGGAAGCGCCCGACCGCGAAAGGGAGACTTGAACGGGATGTCCCGCGATCCGGTTGCAACGATTCAGCGTTGAGGATTCAGCAGCAAAGATTCAGTTGTAACGACCCGGCAGGGAAGGTCCAGATGCAAAGGGCAGACAGAATGAAGCAGGAACCGGTCGAACGAAGCTGGCGGTGGTTGTTGTCGATACTGTATGGAATGCTGGTGATCTGGGTCGGGATGTGGAACGGGATTCTGCAGCAGGCCTTCAAGCCGAATTCATTCTGGTTCTGTCTGGTTACGGGGCTGGTTGCGATTGCGGCGGGGTTTCTGTATCGCAGGGAGAAGTGGATTTTGGCCACTTTGACCGGACTGGTGTCCGGTGGATTCGTGTTGGCCTACTATCTGTTTGTGTTTGTCAGCCATCCGGAAAAAGATGCCACTTGGCGGGTCGGGATCGTGATTGTCGCGTCGATTGGGCAGTGGGTCACGGTCCTGTTACCCCGCCCCATCGCGCCGGACCGGCTGCGCAACTGAAAGTCCTGGTCCTGGGAAGGCAGTTGCGATTCCGGCAGGCTAATGGTTTTGGAGACAGATTCGTTTTACAATCGGTTGGCATTCGCATGGCGCAATTTGGAAAAATCCTGCCGAGAAACGGGCGGGTTCACCGAATAGCCGGGTTGAATTCTGGACAAACAGGGCACACGGGTGGGGCGTCGCGGACGCCTGCCCATTCTTTCGATTCACATTTGGGGGTGAAATAATGGGTTGGCTAATTCCGGTTCTGGTGGTGCTGGGCGTGCTGGCGCTGCTGTTCATGTTTGTCGTCGGGATTTACAACGGTCTGGTTTCGTTGCGCAACCGCTACGAAAACGCCTGGTCGCAAATCGATGTGCAACTGAAACGGCGGCATGACCTGATTCCGAACCTGGTTGAAATTGCCAAAGGTTACATGAAACACGAATCCGAGACGCTGGAAAAAGTCATCATGGCCCGCAACCAGGCGGTTCAGGCGACCCAGGCCGTTTCCACCCGGCCCGGCGATCCGGCAGCGATGAAACAGCTGGCCAGCGCCGAAGGCCAGCTGAACGGGGCGCTCGGCCGCCTGCTGATGATTGCCGAATCGTATCCGGACCTGAAAGCCAACCAGAACATGCTTTCGCTGCAGGAAGAACTGACGTCGACCGAAAACAAGGTGGCTTTTGCCCGGCAGGGCTTCAACGACTCGGTGACCAGTTACAACACGGCGCGGGAGAAATTCCCGGCGGTCATGTTTGCGGGCATGATGGGTTTCCAGAACGCCCAGTTGCTGGAGATCGAAAATGCCGAAGAGCGGGCTGCACCCAGGGTCAGCTTTTAAATCCGCGGACTGACTCGCACACACTGTTTGGGGCCAGCCCCATTTTTCATCAGGCCGTTGGCTACTGGATTGGACCGCCGTGGACTTTTTCGCCAGCCAGGAACTCGCCCGACGAAACACCCGCAAACTGGTGTTTCTGTTGATCATCACGCTGGTCTGTCTGATCGGCAGTATCTACTGCCTGATCATGGCCGTCGGCATGGCGTCCGGCGACAAACGCGAACAGAACCTGTTTGGCGACAGCTGGTTCAATCCACCCGTGCTGGCGGCTGTAACCCTGGTGGTGTCCGCCATCGTCGGTGTCGGATCCCTGATGAAGGTCAGCGAGTTGCGCGCCGGCGGTGCCAAAGTCGCCAGCATGCTGGGCGGACGGCGGTTGCTGCCGGGATCGAATGACCTGTCCGAACGTCGCGTGCTGAACGTCGTCGAGGAAATGGCGATCGCCTCGGGCATCCCTGTTCCGCCTGTGTATGTGCTGGATGAAGAACCGGGCATCAACGCCTTTGCTGCCGGACATACGATCGATGATGCCGTGATCGGAGTCAACCGCGGAACGATCGAAACGCTGTCGCGCGACGAATTGCAGGGTGTCATCGCCCACGAATACTCGCACATTCTCAACGGTGACATGCGGATGAGCCTGAAGATGATCGGGTTGCTGCACGGCATCCAGGCCCTGGCGCTGATCGGGTGGGCCATTCTCCGCTCGATGGGTGGTTCCCACCGGCGCAGCAGCAATGACAAGAATGGAGGCGGCCAGGCTGTCGTTCTGGCGATCGGCGTCGGCTTGCTGGTGATTGGATCGATCGGGCTGTTTTTTGCCCGCCTGATCAAGGCTTCGATTTCACGACAGCGGGAATTCCTGGCTGATGCGTCGAGCGTCCAGTTTACGCGCAATCCCGACGCGATCGCGGGTGCCCTGAAAATGATTGGATCCTCCAGCCTGCATTCCAAAGTCCAGGCCAGCCAGGCGGAAGCGATCTCGCACATGTTTTTTGCCAACATGAGCGGCAGCATGATGGCCGGCCTGCTGTCGACTCACCCCCCGCTGGTAAAACGGATCCAGCAAGTCGAACCGCGCTTCGACGGCAACTTCGAAGCCTGGTATCGCGAACGGGAAAAGAAAATCGCCGCACAGAAGGCCGCCGGTCAGCCGGAGGAAAAACGCGCCGAACCGGTGAAAAACCGCCACGGCATGCCTGACCTGATGCGCGGTGGCATGGTGGGCGGGGGTATGATGGGCAGCGGGACCATGTCCGGAAAATTCCCGGTCGATCCCGCGCTGCTGATCGCCGCGATTGGAGCACCGACCGACGACGACATGGTTTTTTCGCAAATGCTGGTCGGCAATCTCCCCGCCCGACTGCTGAACGATGCCCGCGATGTTTACGGGGCGCGTTGTATCGTATTCGCCTCCCTGCTGGATGAAGCCAGCGAATACCGCCAACAACAGTGCCAGCACCTGGTGGCGCGTCACGGCCAGGCCACGCTGGACGATACGCTGCAAATCGAATCTCTGGTCCGGACCGCGGAACCGCGCTGGCGGATGCCGATGTTTGAAATCATTCAGGGCGCACTGGTCGGAATGTCCCCCGAACAGTACGCCACCTTTCGCGAGAGCGTCATCTGGATGATCGAATCGGACGGGCGGATCACGCTGTTCGAATTTTTCCTGCAACATCATCTGATCACGCACCTGGACCGCCACATCGGCAAGGCCAAACCCGCAAAAATCCGTTTTGAGCGGACGGAACAGGTCGGTTCCGCGATTTCGGTTTTGCTGAACATGCTGGTCCGGCATGGAGAGCGGGATCCGGCAGCGCGGCAAAGCGCACTGGATGCGGCCCGAAACGCCTTCCCGCAATCCGACCGGGCGGCAGTGCTTTCGCTGAACGAGAATTCGACTGTTGCCCAGCTGAATGAGGCCGTCGGGCAGTTATCCGCATCATCCCCCGCGGTTCGCAAGCTGTTTCTGTCGGCCGCCGCGACGGCCATCGCCCACGACCGCACAGTCACGGTCATCGAAGCCGAACTGTTCCGGGCCCTTGCCGAATCGCTCGACTGCCCGGTCCCACCGGTGATTGCAGGCGGCACACGCCCT
>JBGSVU010000125.1:0-4131 GCA_041752775.1 Pirellulaceae bacterium
CGGAATTCGGAGTGATCGCTGCGGGACTGGACCACGTTATCCGGGAGAGCAGCACGCACATGAACGGCGAAGCCGATTTTACAGTTGTCAACAGCATGCACGGGATCCTGCCGTGGCATCCCCGAACGCAGTCACAAACGGTTGAATTCCTGATGACGGGCCGTTTTCTGGCCGGGCCGGCGGCGCGCTGAATTTTGCCTTCGAAGGCGCATGCGTGAAATCACTCGAACAGTTTTTTCGCCGTGTGGGTGGCTGATTCGGCGCGGCGTTTCCTGTCTCGCGGGAGGGGACTTTTCTGGAGGGTTTTGCCCCGGGACGTCGGGGGTGCGCTGAACAGGGGATTTTCGGCTCCTTCCAGTGGATCGCCAGGAGCAATCGTGTCGAGTCGCTGGCGTATCCGTGTGGCGTACTCGTCGCTCAATTCAAATCCGATCCAGTTGCGATTCAGTTTCTTGGCGACGGCCAGAGTGGTGCCGCTGCCGCCGAAAGGGTCAAGGACCGTTTCGTTTTCGCTGGAACAGGCGCGAATGATCCGGGCCAGAACCTGTTCCGGCATCTGGCAACCGTGGAAACCCTGGCGCTCCCTGAAAGTTCCGGCGACACGCGGGTAATACCAGGTATCGCTGTCGGGTTCGAAGCTGTCGGGAATGTCCTGGGGGCGCAGAACCCAGGTGTTGTCGGGCAACCGACCCGCGGAATTGGCGCGGCTGTCCGCATAAACCAGTTGCCGGGCCGAAGGGATTCGCAGCTCGGGGTCGGCCGCGTTGAACGTAAACTTTTTCGGATTGCGGACGAAATAGAAAACATGCGTGTGCGAGCGGCTGAAGTTGGCTTTGCAGTTCACCCCGAACGTGTAGTACCAGATCACCCAGCTGCGGCAGACGAAGCCGGATTCCTGCGCGATGATTTTCAGTTCGGCGGCATATTCGTCGCCGATCGCCAGCCAGAACGTTCCGTCCGGTTTCAGGGCCCGATGCACGCCGGAAATCCACTGCCGGCACCAGTCAAGATATTCGCTGTCGTTGCGCTGGTCCTGATAGACGTCGTACTTGTAGCCGATGTTGAAGGGGGGATCGGCAAAGACCAGATCGATGCACCCTGCCGGCAAATCGGCCAGACGGGCAACGCAGTCCCCCTGATAGAGGCCGGATGGAGGAGGGCCGGATTCCGGGAGGGGCTGGACGGGTGCAGGCATGGATCGGATCCTGAGGCTCAATTTGAATCGGTCAGCGGAAACGCAGGGTACAGAACCCTGATGGGGTGCAGGAAAACAGCCCCACGTTAACAGTTTTTTCGCGATTGCGCAATTCGGTCGTGATACGGGTCCCCTGTCTGCACCTGATTTGCAGGAACACCTCGAATGGGACACAATATTCCAGGCTGACGTCCGAATACTGCGGGCTGACCCATATTCCCAAAACTATCTGGAATCAACATGAGCTCACAGGAATTTCCGACAGGGTATCCAGTCAAACCCGCCCCGCAGGCTGGTGTGAATCCCGCCCAGACGGGCAGTTCATCGGGTCGCCTGTTTGGATGTGCCGCGATCGGGTGCGGATCCATCGTGTTGCTGGCCATGGTGACTTGCGGAGTTGGCTACTGGGCCATTTTCTACAGCAGTGCACCGCTGCGGCTGGTCGAACAGGGCCTGGAACAGGAAGGCTTTGTCGAAATCGAGGGAATGACCGGCAATATTTCGACCGGTGTTGAAGTTGAAAAGGTCCGATTTCGTGAAGACCGCGCCAGTGAAGAATGGTCAGAAATGACCGGGCTGGAAGTAAAATACAAAACGACCGGGCCAGTCTGGAATCGCAACGGCTTTGTCATCGAGAAAATCAACGTCGCCAGTGCCCGTTTTCTGGTCGATCTGGATGAGGACGTGGACTTGTCGGGCGATTTTGACATGACCGGAGTATTGGACCAGATCGCCGACAACAGCGCTGGCCAGCTTCAGGGTGGCGACTTGCAGAATGGCAATTTCGAGATCCAGCAGGTACTGTTTCAGAACATCACGCTGGTGGATCGCGATTCAGCCAACGAGATCAAAATCGACGAAGTCCGGTTCGAGGGGTTGAGCGTCAAAAAGGGCGAACTGGTTCACCTCGGTGACATTACCGTCCAGTCCGACATGCTGGAAATCCGCACGTTGCCGAGCGAGGCTTTTGCCGACCGCAAAATCAACCAGCGTTACGAAATCAGACTGAAAGAAGCTGCATCGCCAGTGCTGGTCGCGGATTTGCCCCTGTCGATCGACGTCGGTTATACCAGCCCGACTCAAATCAACACGCGAATTGATGCCTTGCAGAATCAGGTCCAGTTCAGTCCGGGCGACAAAACCACTGCTGGCTATCTGACATTCGATGCCTACCAGCCCGGCGACTTTTTCAGCCCGGACAAACTGGGTGTCGTGGCTGCGTCCGTCAACGCCGGGTTCGAGCGGCAGCCAGGAAAAAACCAGGTGTGGCAACTGGTCGGCGACGGAGGGACAGTACAATTGGGCCAGACGAGGTTTGATTTTCAACCCGGCGAATCGGCCAGTCCCGACGGGCTGGTATTTGTTACCACGGCCACCGTCGACGGACATCCTGTAACCGCCACCGCGCGATTCGCGGGGCGGCTGCCCCTGGTCAACCTCTCGCTGTCGTCAGGGGCAGAATGGGATGAATCGGAGTTGTGGGCCCGAACCGTTTTCGGCGAGAGTTTTTCCGACCTCGACAACACCCGCCAGAAGGCCATCGTGCGTACAACCGACTTGCTGAAACAACAGCGCGATCTTCAGACCGCGAAAGATCAGGCGGCGTCTGAAGGGGAACTGAAAGCGGAAGGCGATCCCGAATCAGACGACGATTCTGTATCAGACAAGTCCGATTCCCCTGAAACCAGTGACCCGGTATCCGATCCGGATCCAGACGGATCCGAAGACCAGCAAAACGGTGCATCGGAAAACAGCCCTGCTGCAGTACTTTTTCAGTTGAATCAGCAATTCGGCTGCTGCGATCCGGCCGGGGAAATTTCTGTTCCGGTTCCGGCCTGATTCCGGTTCACGGATTTCACCACGAGAACGGCCTGACGAGCTGTCGTGCATGTGCGGTTTCGCGACAGCAACATCCGGACATGAGCCGGAACGCACAGTGGGGTCTTTTGTCAACGGCGGAAATTGCGACCCACTGCCGGGCGGCACACTGTGCGGACAACCAGCCGTGATCGGGCGTCTGCTGAAGTACGGTCTCAGCCATCGACACCGCCGGATTCGCCCAGCACCTGGCTGCTGTAGGTTGCGACCCGCGCGATAATTTGATCGGCAGGGCCCGCATCGACCTGGGCCGTTTGCAGGGCCGCCAGCAGGTGCTCGGTAAAACGCGTCAAATGTTCCCGGCGTATTCCCCGTCCGCGATGGGTTCGGTGCAAATCGAAATCGCTCCTTTCCACCGGGCCATCGAGAGCCATGGTGAGAAATTGCCGCTGCGCCGTTTTCTGTTGTTCCAGCTGCGACTGGGCGAAAAAAGGGGCCAACAGACTGTCCTGCATGACGCGCTGGTAAAACAGTTCCACGACCTGACTGATTTTTTCGTGGCCGCCAATCTGTTCAAAGATATTCGTGGGCTCGTTCATGGTTCTCGTCCGGAGTATGGTTTTTCTCTCTTGATGACTGTCTCAAAAGGGCTCAGATCCCTGGAAAAACAAAGAGGGTCAGACCGCTGTCAGGCCAGGCACCAGGTCTGGCCAACGGTACAGGGCAAATACCAGACCAGTCGTTGACAGTCGTCAGGCGGCTGTCTTGCACCGAAACGGAGACGTACGGCGAAACGGGGACGGTCCGCGTTTGTTCATTCGCGGCAGTCTGACACATCGCAAAAGAAGTCATCGGGCCCGGCACACGGTTTGCGTGTGGAATATTGGATCACGCCCTACCCTTAATGAAGAGGAGAACGAGGATGTCATTGCTAAGCGGGAAAACAGTTGTTGTGCCGTGGGATTTTTCTGACTATTCACTGGCGGCCCTTCGCCGGGCAATGGAACTGGTTGCGGACCCGTCCTGCATCCATGTGGTGCATGTCCTGCAGATTCCGGTCGCCGTCGAGCCTGGCGTCATGTGGGCCACGGTCACTGAAGAGTCCATGCAACAGCATA
>JBGSVU010000126.1:0-2505 GCA_041752775.1 Pirellulaceae bacterium
CGCCTGAACTTCGAATTCAATATCCCGGACGTTAGGATCGATACTTCAGGTGAGGGTTGGAACGCCTGCTCTCATTGGACCGTTTTTTACAAACGATTCTGATTCAGGACCCGACGGTCGTGGAACAGACAACGCGGGTGGAGAGGTGCAAAGGATTGCTCCTCGTCAGTCACACCCCAAAAACCTTACGCGAAGGAATCACGGATGAGCACTCGTGTACTGACTCTCGGACTGTCATTGCTGCTGGGAACAGTCTCACTGATTCCCGCGTCGGCACCAGCCTGGCAAGTCATGCAGTCGGCTGGCTTTAACGTCACCGACAACTTCAGGGAAATTGAGGTGCTGGCCGGTTCCAGCCGGCGCCTGAACTTCGAATTCAATATCCCGGAACTCCAGGTCGAAAACCCGGAAGTCGTCCGGGCGACCTGCGTTTCCCCCAGCCAGATCAATCTGTCTGGCGTCAAGCCTGGCGTGTCCACCATCACAATCAGTGACGCCAGCGGCAACCTTCACTCGATGGTGGTCAATGTGGTGATTGATACCCGCAAACTGGAGCTGGTCCTGAAGCAGCACTTTGTGGATTCTGCCATTGAGGTCACCGCGCTGCAGAACGGTGTGATGCTGTCCGGATACGTGGCCCGTTCCGAGGACATCAATAATGTGCTGCAGGTAACCCAGGACTATTTTCCGTCCAACGTCGTCAACCAGTTGCGGGTTGATGGATCGCAAATTGTCTCGACCGAAGTCCGCGTATATGAAGTCTCGCGAACCAAGCTCAGAAACCTCGGGATCGACTGGGCCGGTTTCGGTCCCAACGGCCGAATCGTTTCCGGTTTCTCCGATGTGATTGCCAACTTTACCGACCTGACGTCGGTCAACCAGACGTTTGCCGTCAGCGTTTTTGACGACACCAGCGGACTGAGTGCCATTCTCAATGCACTCGAACAGCGAAATGTCGCGAAACTGATGTCCCAGCCGACACTGATTTCGCAGAACGGTCGTCCTGCCGAAGTACTGGCCGGGGGTGAAATCCCCATTCAGGTCAACGTCGGACTGGGCACCAACTCGATCCAGTTCCGTGCTTTCGGCACAAAACTGGATGTGGTTCCGATCGTCCACGGCCAGGGTGACATGACTCTGGAGGTTCGGGCCGAAGTCTCCGAAGTCGCTCCGGAACTTGCTGGCAACACCGGTGTGCCGGGATTCCGTGTTCGGCGGGTCAACACCAGTGCTCCGATGCGGGCCGGGCAGACCCTCGTGCTGGCTGGTGTGTACAGCGAGATCAGCAGTGCGGAATCGAAGGGTGCTCCTGGACTCGGTAACAAACCGGTCATCGGGGCCTTCTTCCGCAACGTGCAGAACCGCACCAACGAAACAGAACTGGTCTTCCTCCTGACCCCGCGCACCGCGGCTCCGATGGACAGCATTCCGGCCAACCTGCCTGGTCGTTCGACACAGGACCCGTCCAATTATGAACTTTATGCCAACGGCTACCTGGAAGTTCCCAAATGTGATGTGCAGTGCCCCGAATCGAATCCGTTCACTGCCAACCAGCAGCAGATTCAGGGACCGGCACCGACCCAACAACCTCCCATGGATCCCCAGTCGCTGTACCACCACCAGCCTCAGGACCCGCTGTACTACCAGGAGCAGCTGCAACAGAACCCGGTCCCCCCGACGAGTGGATTTGTTCCGCCAAATGCTCCGGTTACGCGGACAGAGCTCCCTTCCACTCAAACCGGACCGGTCTTGTCGCCGACAGGATATCAGTCAGAGGCGGACTATTTCCGTAACAGCTCGCCCCCTCCATCTGGGAACAGCCGCTTTGGATTTCCGGAAACTTCCAGCACCGAAAACTCGGTGTTGTCCCAGCCGACCCGGGACGGCAGCAGCCGGAACCGGTTCAGTCGCTAGAAACAGGAGTAAAAGCAGCCCGTATCAGGAACGGCAACTGGCAACTGCTCACGGGCAGGGCCAGACAGGCCAGAACAGACTGATTTGACGCCGCCAGGGTTTCTGGCGGGAGAGTGTTTTCCGGAAAGTGTACGATGAGTGACGCGATTCGAATTTCAATCTGCGATCCAAACGAGAGGTCGAGGGAAAACCTCAAAAAATACCTCGTTGGGATGGAAGGAGTCTGGCTGGAAGCCGACTGTTCCCGCTACGAGTTCTTCATGGAGATCGTCGGCCAGACCAGTCCGGACTCGGTCGTGATCGATGTGGACTCGGACGAAGTCAAGGCCATTCAGCTGGTCAGCTCGATCAAGTCGACCTATCCCGCCTGTGGCATCATTGTGGTCAGCAACCGTTCCGACGGCCAGCTGATCCTGAGGGCGATGCGCAACGGAGCCGGCGAGTTCCTCAACACGCCCATCCAGGTGGAGGAGCTGCTCTCGGCACTGGACCGTGTGACCAATGCCAATGCGGGAATTCCCAAAGCCAAGACCGGCTCGGTCATTTCAGTGACCGGCGCTTCCGGCGGAGTGGGCTCGACGACCGTGGCCG
>JBGSVU010000127.1:0-6724 GCA_041752775.1 Pirellulaceae bacterium
CCACACAGGTTGCGACAGCAAGAGTCTACCACGACAGATCGCGATAGAAGGAAATTACGCGGCAGGTCTCGACGGCAAAAGACTACCCCGGCACGGGTCTGAAGCCATTAGCCCCCTTTTAACGGTTGTGAAAACCGAAAACCAGGTCTGACCCCGCGAAGCCGTCTCGCGAAGCCGTCCGCGAAGCCGTCGGACGATTGGAAAGTTGGTCCTCATGCACAACAGCAGATATCTCGCAGGCATCATGGTACGCAACGCACATTTTGTAACAGCCCGGTTTTGGCGCGACTATGTAATCTTGCAAATCGATCGAGTATTCGACCGAATTTCCATGGAAAAGCAATTTTTCAAAGCTCTGACCACCTCGCATCCGCGACTTGCGCGGCCTGGCGGAAAAGCGATTGAGATCTCCACTTTCGACAATAGCCAGCCGATCAAACCTGCCCGATCGATAATCGCCGCCATTCTGAATGCCAAATGGACGTTTCCCTATATCAACATTCCGGCAGGTTACTTTGAGACTCGGCATGTCAAAGCGCGAGCATGTCAACTGCTCACCTGCATCCACACAAATTTCGAGTGGGTCCGGGTCAAGTCCATTGCATCTAACTGCTGTCAACAAGGGGAGATTTCGCATTAGACCAAGCGAAATATCCGCGTTGTTACGAGAGTTTTCCACCCACTGTTTAAATGCGATTGCATCATCAAGCGAATCGTAAATCCGCTGATAAACCTTCGGTACATCCTGCGAATTTCCCCATGTCGTTTCTTCAAGGATTTCCGATTCGCCAGTCAGGAATTTGCCAGGAGCCTGATCTGACAAAGTGCTTTTTTCCTGAATTATTGCCGTATCAAGCAATCGCTCCAATTCAGGGGAACGACACCAATCGTCATCGAACAGGGTTTCATGTATTGCTGTTTTCAGTTTCGCGAACGAATGGTTGTTGTCGAGGATCACGTCCTGCGATTGTGCCATCCCAATGTTGCAACAAACAGTTATTGCACCGGTACACCAAGCCAGTCCTGTTAAACAGTAACGCCATACTCCGGAGTTCGTAATTCCTTTCGCGTTCCCAGGCAACCGCTTCGCCCGATGGGTTTGTATTTTATTTGCCATAGTCAACATGGCTTTGTGGGCTTCGTGGGGTCAGGCTTGGTTTTCGGTTTTCGGGATGGTAGATATTACAGGTCCAGTTCAAGTCGCAGTTTCGGCCGGCTGAATCAATGGCAGGCCAGCATAAAGATACAATGAATTTGGCATGCAGGACACCGAATCCATCGTGACATCAAGAAGCTGGCAGTTTCGATTCTGCTATCGCACTGGCTATTCCTGGAATTTGCGGACCAGTCCCACGAATTCGCGGGCAGCGGTTTCACACGCCTCCCGCCATGAGTCACTCCGGAAATCGGTCGTCACCCCGCCAACCATCACTCCCGCAACAGGACCGCAACCCGCCGCGACCGAAATCGTGTTGCAGAAGATCATCCGGTCCAGCAGTCGATCCCTCTCCGCACCCGCAATCCGCGGATGGTTCCGGTCGACCAGCATCAGATCGGCGCGTTTTCCCACAGCGATCTCGCCCGCGTTCAACCCGATCGCCGCGGCCCCACCGGCCGCACATTTCTCAAACAGGTTTCGGCCCACTGATTTTCCATCCGTTCCCAGAACGGCACGCCCATGGGACTGCAAACGCTGGTGGTACTCGAGCATTCGCAGGTCTTCGCACCAGTCGACCGAGCAGTGACTGTCGCTGCCCAGCGCAATTCGTCCACCGCTGTCCAGAAACGGGCGCGCGGGAAAATAACCGTCGCCGAGGTTCCCTTCCGTTGCGGGACACAATCCCGCCACCGCACCCGATTCGCCAATCATCCGGATTTCGTTGTCGTGCAAATGCGTGGCGTGAATCAGGCACCAGCCCGCATCGACCGGATACTGGTCGAACAGGTATTCGACAGGTCGCCGGTTGTGTTTTGCCAGACACTCCTCCACCTCGGGAATCTGTTCTGCGACGTGGATGTGAACGGGCGATTCCGGGCGTATCCTGCGCAGCGATTCGAGAACCCGGTTTCCAGTCGCGGCATCGACCGCGCGCAGCGAATGCAGTGCCACCGCGATTTGCAAATTGGTTTCCTGGGGCCGATCCCAAAGCTGCGTAACCAGTCGGAAAAAATCTTCGTCGCCGAGAAAAAAACGTTTCTGTCCGCTCTTCAGCGGTTCGTCGCGGAATCCGCCGCGCTGATACAGGACTGGCATCAGGCATATTCCAATCCCCGTGTCGCGGGCGGCCAGCAACATGGCGTCCGACATCTCGGCGAGGTTTTGATACGGGCGTCCGTTGACACCGGTGTGAACGTAATGAAACTCTCCCACCCAGGTATTTCCGCTTGCCAGCATTTCAAGGTACAGTTGTCGGGCAATGACTCGGGCCGCATCAGGTTCCAGCCGTTCCAGAAATCGGAACATCAAGTCGCGCCAGGTCCAGAAACTGTCCCGCTGACAGGTCCGAAACTCGCTCATCCCCGCGAAACCCCGCTGAAAAGCGTGGCTGTGAACATTGACCATCCCCGGCAGCGCAACCCAGTCCGTCACGACATCCGCCTCAACGTCGGCCCCATTTTCGATCGATCGAATTGTTCCGTCGGCATCGATCGAAAGCACCGCGTCGTCCATCCATCCGTGGCTGGTGAGGGCCGAGGCGAATCGTATGCTTCTGTTGCCGTTCTTTTCCATCGGTTTCCTCGGGCTCGTCTTTATTGAATCATAAGCGGGGCACGCTGGTCGCGATTTCAGTGGACGGAACGGGCAACGCCGGCGATCCAGGATGCCCGGCACTGGTTCTGCCCGGGGCTGTAAAGCATTTCGGCCAGCGAACCGACTTCCCACGCAGAAAAATCTGCCTGAAATCCCGGCTGCAATGCACCGGCCTCGTTTTGCAGCCCAAGGGCGCGGGCCGCATTCCGGGTCATTCCCAGAATCGTCTCCTCAACAGTCAAACCAAACAGGTTGCAGGCCATGTTGCCCGCCAGCAACAGCGACACCAGGGGTGAGCTGCCCGGATTGGAATCGGTCGAAACTGCGATCGGCACCGCATTTTCGCGCAGGGCCTGGACGGGCGGCAACTGTTTCTCACCCAGCGTGTAAAAGGCCCCCGGCAACAAGGTGGCGACCGTGCCGTGCCGTCCCAGTACCGCACAGTCCTCGGGTGTCAGATACTCCAGGTGGTCCGCCGACAAAGCTCCCATTCGCGCTGCCCGCGCCGCCATCCCCATGTTCGAAAGCTGTTCCGCGTGGACCTTGAACTGCAATCCGTTCTCCATCGCCGACCGGAAAACGCGTTCGGTTTGATCGCAGTCAAAGGCAATCGATTCACAGAACGCATCCACCGCGGAACACAAATCACGGGCCGCCGGGATGATCTCGTTGCAGACCATCGCCACGTAGTCGTCGGCCCGACCGGCAAACTCGGGCGGGACGGCATGCGCGGCCAGCAAGGTGGCGACCACACGGACAGGAAACCGGGACTGAAGTTGCCGGGCAGCTCGCAACATTTTCAGTTCGGTTTCCCGATCCAGCCCATATCCCGACTTGATTTCGACCGTCGTCACGCCTTCGGCCAGCAGACGTTGCAGACGCTGGCCTGCATCCGCTACCAGCTGATCTTCACTGGCCATACGGGTTTGCCGAACTGTGGAAAGGATCCCTCCGCCCCGCCGCGCAATTTCGGCATAGGGCACACCCCCCAGACGCTCCTGCCATTCGCAGGCCCGATTGCCGCCGTAGACCAGATGGGTGTGGCAATCGATCAATCCCGGCAGCAACCACCGGCCATCGCCTTCGATAACTGCGACATCGGCAAAACCTTCGGCGGGCAAAATCGATTCCGGCCCGATCCACTCGATTTTACCGCCGCACACCCCAACGACGACCTGGAGCGCCTGCAGCGGAGATCCGTCAGGCTGGACAAAAGCCGTTTTTCCATCTTCATATCGGGCCAGAACGGTGCCGGACGACGCCATCGTGGCCACACGAAATCCGCAAAACAACTGGTCGGGATGCGCAAGACTCATGTTTGCTCTGTCCACTCGATGGCCGCCGAAACGAGTTGCCGAAAAACGGGACGGACTTCCTCTGCCCTGCGTTCATCCCACTGCAGATTCATTTCGTCCAGATACGTTGCCTGTGAAAGTTCAATCTGGATCGCATGCACATGCTGGCCCGGATTGCCGAAATGCCGGGTGATCCAGCCACCGACGAATCGCCCATTCAGAACATGCGAATAGCGGGACTGTGCTTCGAGCACGGCCAACATCTGCCGGGTCAAACCCGCGTCGCAGGATTGTCCTTGACTGGTTCCAAAATTGAAATCGGGCAGGACGCCATCGAACAGTCTGGGCACCCGGGACGCGATCGAATGAGCTTCGATCAGGACCGCTTTACCATGCGTCTTGACCATTCGTTGCAACTCCTGCGCAATCTGCGCGTGGTAGGGTTGCCAGATTTCCCGCACCCGTCGCCCGATTTCGGATTCGCCCGGCGGATCAGCGGAATAAATGGGCGCGCCATCAAAACAGGTCAGCGGCACCAGCCCCGTCGTGGTCTGTCCGGGATAAAGCGACTGGTTGTCGGAGGGCCGGTTGAGATCAATCACATAGCGGGACAGTTTCGCAACAATCCGGCTGGCATCAGACAGTTCGGGGAAATCATACAGCCGGTCCAGAAACCAGTCCGTATCGCGCGACGATCGGCCGTCCTCGGTCATGGTGCGGGCGACCGGATCAGGAATCTCCGATCCGTTGTGCGGAATACTGACCAGAAGCGGAATGTTGCCGGCACGAAAATCAAAAGCCATCGGACTGACGCCAGAACCGGTTGCCATAAAGTACCTGTCGCTCGCTCATTTTTTTTCGCGAGTCTGCTAACATATCATTTTTCAGCGACTTCAGGTTGGCTGGTCCAGAACGGCGAATCAGCGACAGGGAGCGTGGCCGGGATACGATGCCCGTACTGCAGCAAACTCGCTGTCAGGTCCACCACGGAATAACCCCGCCCAGAACGGTTTTTGCCAGTCGTAAACGGCCGCAGGCGACAGGAGCAACGAAGATGAGTACTGAAACAGTGACGGGAACAGTCCAGTCACCCACCGGAACGACATTAAGTTGTCGCAGCTGGATGACAGAAGCGCCGCTGCGGATGTTGATGAACAATCTGGATCCAAACGTCGCCGAGCGACCTGAAGATCTGGTGGTCTACGGCGGAATTGGCAAGGCGGCGCGCAACCATGCCTGCTATGAGGAAATCGTCCGGTCCCTGCGGCGGCTGGAAAATGACCAGACGCTGCTGATCCAGTCGGGAAAGCCTGTCGGGATATTCCGGACTCATGCCGATGCCCCCCGCGTGTTGATTGCCAACAGCAACCTCGTGCCGCACTGGGCGACCTGGGAACATTTTCATGAACTCGACCGCGCCGGGTTGATGATGTACGGCCAGATGACCGCCGGGTCGTGGATTTATATCGGCAGCCAGGGGATCGTGCAGGGTACCTATGAGACTTTTGTTTCGATGGGCAAAAAACATTTTGACGGGGAACTGGGGGGACGCTGGATTTTGACGGCAGGTCTGGGCGGCATGGGCGGGGCCCAACCGCTGGCGGCGACGATGGCAGGTGCATCGATGCTGGCGATTGAGTGCGATCCGGCGCGGATTGCCATGCGGCTGCGCACGGGTTACCTCGACTGTTCAGCCGATTCGCTGGATGATGCGATGGGAATATTGCGGCGGGCAACGGACGAAGGTCGGGCTGTGTCCGTGGGTTTGCTGGGCAATGCGGCGGAAATCCTGCCGCGGATGATCGGGTTGGGGATACGGCCGGACGCGGTCACCGACCAGACATCGGCTCACGACCCACTCAATGGCTATTTGCCGGCCGGATGGTCGCTGGAAAGGGCCGCCGCGATGCGTGAATCCGATCCGGCGGCTGTCGTGGCAGCGGCGAAAGAATCGATGGGTGTGCATGTGCGTGCGATGCTGGAGTTTCAGAAAATGGGGATTCCAGTTTTTGATTACGGAAACAACATTCGGCAAATGGCGCTGGAAGTTGGCGTGACGAACGCTTTTGATTTTCCAGGTTTTGTGCCGGCTTATGTACGTCCGCTGTTCTGTCGCGGCATCGGTCCGTTTCGTTGGGCGGCGTTGTCGGGCGATCCGCAGGACATTTACAAAACGGATGCGAAAGTCAAAGAGCTGATTCCCGACGATCCGCATTTGCACAACTGGCTGGATATGGCCCGGGAGCGAATTCAGTTTCAGGGATTGCCCGCGAGAATCTGCTGGGTCGGATTGGGGGACCGCCATCGACTGGGCCTCGCTTTCAATGAAATGGTTCGGACGGGTGAACTGGCCGCACCGCTCGTGATTGGACGCGACCATCTCGATTCGGGGTCGGTTGCCAGCCCCAATCGCGAAACGGAAGCGATGCTGGACGGTTCCGACGCCGTGTCGGACTGGCCGCTGCTGAATGCCATGCTGAACATCGCCAGCGGTGCGACCTGGGTCAGCCTGCATCACGGTGGCGGCGTCGGAATGGGGTTTTCGCAGCATTCGGGCGTGGTGATTTGTTGCGATGGCTCCGTCGCCGCCGACCAGCGAATCGCCCGGGTACTGTTTAACGACCCGGCGACCGGCGTCATGCGCCACGCCGATGCGGGCTATGAGATCGCAATCGAG
>JBGSVU010000128.1:0-14459 GCA_041752775.1 Pirellulaceae bacterium
TTGCAATTCTGCGGCCCAATCTCATGAAGCTTGAACAGCGAATGCAGGCGATCCGGATGATTTTGTCGGATGTCGATGGTGTGTTGACCGATGGCGGCATCCAGTACGACAACCAGGGGATTGAAATCAAGACATTTCACGTTCGGGACGGCCTGGGAATCAAGCTTTGGATGTCGGCCGGACACCATGTCGGACTGATCACCGGCCGCAGCAGCCATATTGTGCGGGTTCGTTCGGCGGAGTTGCAGATACCGATTGTCCGGCAGGGGGTGGAAGACAAACTGGCGTCGGCCAGAACGGTGATGGCAGAATACAATTTGGCGCCAGAGCAGGTTTGTTACGTCGGCGATGATTTGCCGGATTTGCCGGTGATGAAAGCTGTAGGGCTGGGTGTGACGGTGGCCGATGGAGTGGCCGAAGCCCGCGCGGTGGCGCACTGGGTGACCGAACGGCCGGGCGGGATGGGAGCCGTTCGGGAGCTGATCGAGAAAATTCTGGAATCACAGAAAAGATGGAGTGAACTCAAATCCCGCTATCTTGCGTAGTGCCTGTGCTGCGTCTGGCCGGTCCAGTCATGATCCGTCAGTATCTCCATCTCCAGGCTGGAAGTCTGTCCCCGATTTTGAAAAAGGAATTTCAAGCTGATGCAGAACATTCACCCGGTTGCGCAATACCTGCTGGCGCTGGCTGCCACGATCGCAGCCTACGGCGGGTATGCCTCCTGGGTGGCTCCGCGAATTGAGGGTGGACCGCCGGTTGTTCGCGGCGTGGGCAGCGTGGAGATGAAACCGGCCGAAGACAACCGGCCGGCAATCGAACTCGCTCCGTGGATTCCCGCCGACAGCTGGGAACTGGGTCCGTGCAAAACACTGCGGAACGGCGAAACCACGCTTTACTGTCGCGACTACGTCACGCTGGATGACGGATCGATCCAGATTTATCCGTTGACGATCATTCTGGGAAGTGAAAACTCTGCCGAACCGCCCGTTATCATCCGGGCTTTTGAACAGGCGATCCTGAAATTCGACCGGCCCCTGACCATGGGAGGGGGCGAAGGGCCTGGCCGGCTGTTGCACGCGCGCATGCCGGGCCCCGTCGAACTGATCCAGCCCGGATCATCCGGTCATCCCGACGGTGGCATCTTCGTCCGCACCAGTAATCTGCAACTGACGCCACAAAGAATTTACACGATCGAACCTGTCGAATTCACTCACGGCGGATCGCATGGCAGCGGGCGCAACCTGATGTTGGACCTCGCCCACACAACTCCACCGGGCGCGATCAACACCGGATTCTCGACGGTCAACGGAATTTCCCGCATGGAACTGGCCTTCGTGGACTATCTGGAACTGGTGTCCGGGTCGGCCAGCGGCGCGGCGAACGGTTCCAGTCCGGCTGCTGTTGCTGAACCTCTTTCAGAAAACCAGGCATCGCTGCAATCGGCCAGAATTCACTGCGCCGGTCCCCTGGTGTTCGATTTCCAGAAACAAACCGCGCTCTTTCGCGACGATGTTGTCGTGCGCAGCCTGGACGATTCCGGCGATGTGCTGACCGGGGACCAGCTGGAAGTCACCTTCGACCGCGCCGAACTGGTCGCGCCGGGACCGTCGCCGAACCGCAACGGGACGGCTTTTCCCAAACTCAAGCCGCGTCGGATCGCGGCCCGCGGCCAGCCCGCCCGGTTGTTAATGCCGGGGCGCAAATCCAGTGCGGTCGGCGAGATGCTTGAGTACGATTTGGCCCTGCAGCAGATTCGCGCGTCCGATTCCCGCGCCGTGATCGTGCATCAGGACCAGCAGGAATTTGTGACGCGCTCGCTGGAATATCGCATTCGCAGCGACGGCTCACTGGGACCGATGATGGCCGGGGGGCCAGGCCGGCTGGTCTCGGCGGGCGGAGACTCCGCGTCCGCGACCGCTGGTGACTGGACTGTAACGTTCCAGACCAGCCTGGTTGTCCAGCCCGAACCGGACGGCAAAATCATCACCCTCAGCGGCGATGCCACGATTCAGCTCGATGCGCAGCAGAAAATTCGCGGTGAACAGATTCGCCTGTGGCTGAACCAGCAGCAGGTCCAGTCGGATTCACCAAACAGTTCAATGCAGTGGCAGTACACACCGGCGCGAATGGAAGTCGACGGGTCGGTCAACATTGCGATGGACGGCTTGCAGGGGCTGACGGGCAAACTGATTGCGATCTGGAACGATTTGCCAATTCATGCAGCGGGTTCTGGCCACCGGATCGGTTTTGATTCCGCCCCGCAAAAAATCTTGCCGGCTTCGTTCGTATCCGGTGCGGCCAGGCCTGGCGTCGCCGCCACAGCTGGCGCCGCGGGCATCCATCAGGCACTCCGCCCCGTTTTTGACGATCCACCCGCCCGCAATGACCTGAACTTTCGGGGTGATCAGGTCACGGTGCAACTGGTCCGCCGGGACAATCCCGCAGACCCCGCCGGGGCAGGAAAAACAGAAGTCCAGCAGGTTGAAATTGATGGGCACGTTGTTGTCGAGCAGGTCTCGCGGGAAACTGCCGAAGCCGCCGCGGCAGGCGATCCGTCCGGAATTCAGGCCGGAAATCGTGAGCGCGACCTGCTGGTTACGGGCAACCGCATGAACCTGACGCCCGTCGCCGATGAAATGTGGAGGGCTCATGTTTCCGGTGATGTGGTGATTGATTCGCCGCAAATGGTATTGCGGGGCGACGACGTGCACATGGACCAGGCTTCCAATCGCATCTGGATCGTTGGGGCGGGCGATCTGGAAATGAAACCCCAGGAAAACAGGCCCCGCGTCCCGGCGCTGCAGGCCAGCAATCCGTCAGCGCCGGATCCGGAGGAAACCCGTTTCGATTCCATGACCGTGTCGTGGATCGGCGGGATGATTTTTGATGGAGGCCGCGTCTGGTTTGAGCAACAGGTGCGCAGCGAGGCCCGCCAGACTTCCGCGGCGGGTGTTCGCTCCACGGTGCGATCGCTCTCCGAAGGCATGACGCTGACGCTGGACCGCCAGATTGTTTTTCAGGACCAGCAGTCCGAAAGCAGCCAGCCGGCGCCCCGCATCCGCCAGTTGACCATGATCGACCGGTTGACGTCCGACCAGAAAGTTTTTGACACGCCCGCCAGCGCACCGCCAGCGTCGGGTTCGGTGGTGCTGGAACGGCTGGAGCAGGATTCGGCCGGACAAAACCTCACCCGACAAGTCATCGTTGTGCCTCAAATCGATTACAACATCAGCACCGGGGACATCCTCGCGCGGGGGCCGGGTGGAATCATCAACTGGCAACCAGGTTCCGCTGATGATCAACCCTTCGGCCAGCAGCGTCCCCCGGCGCCGCGCGCTGCCGCAGGGCAGGGCATTGGCATCGCCTGTTTGCATGTCAATTTCGACAGGCAACTGACGGCCAATTCCCGGCGATCGGAAATGGAAATTCAGGGCAACGTCCGGGCCGCTTTCGGAAACGTTGACTCGTGGGATTCCCGAATCAGTCCCGAGCGCACGCCCCCGGCCGCCGGGATCACGCGGATGGTTTGCCAGCAGGTCCGAATGGTTTCCTGGCAACGTGTGGGTGCCGATTCGCCCGCGATGGACCTCGTTGCAACGGGCGATGCCCTGATCGAAAGCGAGGCCTTCAGGGCGGTCGGCGCGGTGATCCGTTACGCCGGGGATTCCGGCAAAATGATTCTGGAAGGCGACAACCGGTCCGACGCCAATCTCTGGTACAGCGCCAGTGGCAGCCGCGACCGCGATCATCTTGTGGCTGGAAAAATCACCTACTATCCGGAAACCCAGGCGGCCGAAATCGACAAAGTCCAAAGCGCGACCCTCAATCGCAACGGCCGCTGACTCCGTGTTGGCGCCAACGTGGGGAGCAACGTGTTCCCTAAGCCATCAGGGCAATTCGCGTGCCGCCTGGGGAGACAGCCAGGCGAGATGTTGCCCGATCTGCCGCACAGTTTCCGGGTCGGCGGCAGAGTGTTGTGCTCGGAGAAGCTTTTCCCTGGTGGCGTCTGTCGCCTCAAGCGCGCGAACCAGCAGTTCCAGGTCAGCTCCGCAGCAGCGACAGACCGGTTGCCGCGACTGACTGGCGCGACAGACCGGGCAGGAAAGTGTTTTTGTCATGCTGTCAATCCGCAACGTAGAACAGCAAATCTTCCAGTTCGGTTCGCAACGAATTGCCCAGATCGGTGTCGCCGGACTGTTCTGTATCCCGAATGGCCTGGATCAGACGCTGGATGTCGGCGACGTCTTCCGCTGCCGCACCGTGACAGGCTGTCGCCGCGCGAGCCAGCAGTCCGTCTTCGTCGCCTTCCGGCATGTGGTGCTGGGGCAGGGATGGGCGCCCCCTGGCGTCAGATGTTTGGGTTCGAAGTCGCCGGTGAATGAATCGGGGACGCTGCCGGAGCCCGAATTTTCTTCGCCAGTATCCGGATCGCCAAACATGTATCGCAGCCGGTCCACAGCCGCCGATTTTTCCGCACTGTCCAGCCGGGAAGTGGCGTTGTGGATTTCAATCGACTTCTGGATTCCCGTGCGGCCTTCGCGGGCACTGACACTCAAAGTACCGTCCAGCGAAAGATCAAAGCGAACGAGGATTTTGTGGTCGGCATCTTCGGACTGGTTCAGTCCCTCCAGGCGGAACTGTCCGATCGACCTGTTGTGCGCGAGGCTCTCACTTTCGCCCTGCCAGGCGTGGATCTCGGCGGCGACCTGATCGGGATGCGTTGTATAAAAAATATCTTCGTAGCGGGCGGGCAATGGCGAATTGCGATGAATGATGGGAAAAAATGTCAGCTTCGGACCGAAGGGGGTATCGCTGACCGCTTCGATACCGAGCGAATGCGTTGCGACATCAACGAGGACCGGGCCCGGCGTGGTGCCACTCTGGATCGCAGCCTGGGTCGCCGCGCCGAGTGCGACGGCCAGGTCCGGATTGACAGCCCAGCGGGGTTCGCGGCGGAATTCCTCGCGCAGTCTTTTTTGTACCAGTGGCGTGCGTGTCGATCCGCCCACCAGCACAAGGTCATCAATGCGATCCAGTGTCAGGCCGGCATCATGCATCGCCTGGCTGACGCATTCGACTGTTTTCTCGACCAGGCCTGCGATCAGGTTTTCGTATTCTTCGCGTTCGACCGTGATATCCTGGTTGCGTGCCGTACCGTCTTTTTCAGCAATAAACTCTTCGGTGATACGGACGCTGGTTTCAGTGGAAAGAGCGCACTTGGCACGTTCACAGGCCTGTAACAGTCTCCAGCGAGTGCGACTGTCGGCCAACAGGTCGATGCCGTTTTGCGAAAGAAATGCCTGTGCCACATAACCGGTCAGCAGCTGGTCAAAGTTATCGCCACCCAGACTGGTGTCACCCTTGCTGCTGAGAACTTCGATCACACCCTGTTCCATCTGCACGACGGAGACATCAAAAGTGCCTCCACCGAGATCGTAAACCACGAGGTTGCGCAGGCGATCGTCGCCGGCGCGATAAACCAGACTGGCGGCCGTGGGTTCGTTGATGATCCGTTCGACAGTCAAACCCCCCGGTTCGCCTGCCTCGCGGGTCGCCTGACGCTGGTCTTCGTTGAAGAAAGCCGGCACGGTGATCACCGCCCGCCGCACCGGCTGACCCAGTCGGGCAGCCGCCCGGTCGCGCAGCGTGCGCAGAATCATCGCGCTGATCTCCTGGGGCGAATACTCCTGGCCTCCCATGCTGACACGAATATCTTCGCCCATACGACGCTTGATGGAGGCCACGGTCCGGTCGGGAAAGGCCGCCAGCTGGTTCCGCGCCGGGTATCCGCTGACCAGTTTTCCGTCCAGCGTCATACCGACGATTGAGGGGAGCAGCGGCGATCCATCACTTTCAATGACTTCCACGCGGCCGTCGATGAGGGCCGCTACAACGCTGTTGGTCGTTCCCAGGTCGATACCAATCACGGGGTCCGTGCTGCTCAATTTTTCCAGTCCGTCATACAAAAAAGGAAAAGAGGATGTTCGGGTTACATTCAATGGGGCCTGTCATTCGGGCCGGACTTCAGTCCAGTCGCGCCACGCGGACTTCGGCAAAACAAAGTACCTGTTTGCGCCAAAGGTAAGCCGGTTTCAGTTGTTCGGCAACATGCCCTGGCGGAACGTCAGTCGCTGTGACCGCATCAATCGCGTTCATCAACTCTGAATCAAAGGCCATGCCGACGACATCGCGCCGCTCGATCTGTCGCTGGCGCAACAGCCGCTGGGCACGCTCCAGCAGCAATTCCAGGCCCTGGAGGGTCGTCCTGCTGCGCTGGGCACGCCCATTGTCCACGGCGTCCATCCGCTCCGCGCACTGGTCCAGTCGTTTCAGCAAACCGCCGGCAAAGACCCGCGCAATCAGGCCTGCCGTGGCCAGTTCCTGTTTCAGAATCTGGCCGGGCCGGTCTTGGGAATCGTCGGCGCGGGTGCCGCCGCCCTGCAGTCCCTGGACTGCTCGCTGCAGGGCCTCCTCCATGTCGGCGAGGGCCAGTGCCATTTGCCGCGATTCGCTGTCGGGGACTTCCGCCGCGGCGACTCTGTTGCCCGACAGTTTTTCCAGTTTGTCCAGCCGCTGCTCCAGCGTCTGGTGCAGGTCGGCCCCAAGGCGAATTTGCAGTTTCAGGTCATGCCGCAGCGCCGTGAAGGCGTTTACGATATCGACAGCGCCAAACTCGCCGGCCGCCGAATCCGCTTCCTTCCCAAGGGCTTCGCCGCCGGTTCCGGAAAAGGAAAAGCTGTAGTTGTTTGCAGGGTCCATGAGTATCCGTCAGGCAATTGTTTCGAATCGGATGGGAAAGGGCTTCGCCCACACGTGACAGGCCGGCCGATCAGGGTTCGTTGCCGAGGGCCAACAGGAGCCCGGTATCCAGTCGCGGTTTTTCGGCGGCTGCTTCGTCACAGATCTTGTTCAGGTCGGGCAGCGGCCGGTCCTGCTTCAACAGCGTCCGGGCCTGAACCAGGGGATCGAGCAACATTTTCCAGGCATCGTTAATGGCGCGAAACCGTTCCGGTTCGCGGTCCGGCGGATTCTCACGAACCAGTTGCAGATAGCGCGCCCGAACTTCTTCCGGAGTGGCGCCGGGTTGCAAACCGAGAGTATCCAGCGGGTTCAGTGGAGACAGGGTCATGGGTATCGTTGCTCGATTGTCAAAAAAGGGAATTCAGACAGGGTAGCCGGGCGGAAGACTCTGTCGTCTGTCAAACCCGGTTCATCAGACCCCTGCGGGTTCCGGCAATGGCGGACTGCTTTCATGGGGTCAGCCAGGGGAATCCTCCTGGTCAATATCAGCGGCGTTTTTTCTTTTTGTCCATTGGGTTTTTGCGTTTGCGGCGGAAGGCACGTTTCTCTTCGGGAGACATTTCGGGTACCTGGGGGCGTTGTTTTGTTGTACCCGTCACCTCGGCGCAGTACTCTAAAAAATCAGAACGCGAGATTCCACGACTTTCCAGAAAGCTGAAGATTTCGCCGGTATTGTCGCGTCCGGTCGCTTCTCCTTCCGCCATCATTCGGGTCAGGCGCTCCATACCGTCCTCGCCCAGTTTTTCGCCAAAGATTGCGGCCTCAAGAGACAATTCGTCCTCATCGTCATCCCATGGGTCCGGGTGGACGGGTGATGGAGCCGGCGGAAAGGAGCTGTTGCGTGCTGCCCGCTGGCGTTGCGCCTGGCAACTCGGGCAGAAGCAGGGCGGATCGATGCGATGATTTCCCGGATCGGCAGTGTTGTTCTGCCGCTCCTCGAAGGGACCGTCGAAATCGTCTTCGCCGTCCCACTCTTCGTCGTCATCATCGTCATCCCATTCATCATCGTCATCGTCATCCATGAAAGACGGGTCAGCCCCGCTGAAGAAATTCGCAAAACTGCCAAAATCGGGGAAAAATCGTCGCCGGGAATCTTCCTCCAGAATCTGGCGAACCGTTGCGGCAGTTTCTTCCAGGATCATTCGCCTTACCGCGCTGGTTTCGGTTCGCGCGTGATTTTCAACCAGCCCCAGTTCGCGGGTCAGGACGGCAACGCGATAGCTGGCAATGCGGTTTGGCCGGAACGCCCGCAGCATGGCTGCCGCCGCCATGGGGTCCGTTTTTCGACGTTCCAGTACCCAGCCCTGGAAACGCGGATCATCGGCATTGGAGCTGTAAAAGTGCGCTGCCGACATCCACAGGCAGGATTCTGTCAGTCCCGGCGTATCGTCCGCTGGCGACAGAACGCACAGGCGATCGCAAAGTTCTTCGCCGAATTTGCTGCCGTGCATTCGATGGGCAGGATAGGAAAGTCCTGTCACCATCAGGTCCCAGAAGAAACTGCCCAGCCGGGCGAGCGCTGCGAGGGGGATCTGGCGCACATTCCTGACGTGGTTTTCGACTGGTTCGCGAAACGGTTTGATCCCGGTCGATGGCAGATTGACCATTTGCAGTGCTGCCAGCGTCATAACGTCAGTGACCAGTTCCGGCAGATTCGAATGTGCGACGGCCTGCTGCAGGCGCTCGGCAAAGGTTTCGGGTTGGTCGCTCCGCAATTCCATCGCGGCCTGCAGGACCAGGAGAAAGCTGCGATCCAGTCACGCGGGCCACACCTGCTCTGAGTCGGCAAGGGCGGCTTTGGCGGAACTGATCTCGCGCTTCTTTTTGCTGAGCGCAAAGGCTTCGAACAGGCGGACTTTCCAGGGAAGCAGTTTCATCCGTGGATTTTCCAGAGGTGTCCGCTCCAGGCCATCGATCAGTTTCCGGGCGAGCGCCGGCCGGTCGGTCTGCAGGTAGTGATCGATCAACCACAACTTCGGCGGGACATCCTCGGGCAGCGCGGTGATCCACCGTTCCCGCATACTTGCTGCTTTGACATCAATCGCAGCCTGTTCGGCTTTTTTTAACGACTCGTAGGTGCCCTGGTCCGGGACCTTTTCGACGCAGGAAACAAGCCCCTCCCAGGCGGCGCGGTTCCGGGGCCAAGCCTTCACCGACCGCTCAAACGCCTGTCGCGCCTGCGAGAGGGTCTGCGATTCGTTGACCCAAATCGCACCTGTCTGTCTCAACAGGTCAGTCCCGTCGGCCTGATGCAACAGACTGGCCAGGGCGCTGCGCAAATCAACTGGAATGCGTTCGTTTTTCGGCAAGTCGTCGTTCAGGTAATTTTTCAGGTGACGGGACTGAACAGACTCGGCTCCCTCAAACCTGTCCAGATACTGGCTGGTCGTCAGACTCCAGACGGGATCGTGGGGCGGGCCTGGCAAACGACTGGTCAACAACCGGAACAACTCGGGTTCGGGCTGGTTGAAAGCGAGATCGACGCAGGCTTCACTGATCTTGCGAACCAGTTGCGGATCGTGCCGCACATATTTTGTTCGCAACTCCGTCAGCAGTGAAATCTGGCTGGCACTCAATTTTGTTTCCGGGTCGCGGTGGCGCACGGAGGCGATTTCCCGGGCGATTCGCAGCGCCGGTCGCTGGTCGCGAATCTGCCGAACCAGGGCCGTCATGTCCGGACTGGCCGGGGCCAGAAAAACTGTCTGGTTGTCTGGGACGGGACGGGTGGAACTGGCAGCCTCCCCGGCTGAATCACCCGGAGGATCAGCCCTGTCCGCTGCTGAATTGCTGTTGCTACCGGTCGGTTGGCAGTTGCCCGCCACTTCCGAAACCTGCATCAAAACGGCTGCGATTCGCGCTGGCCGGCGGCCCTGGTCCAGCCTGGACCAGGACTGCAACGCTTCGCGGTGGTCGCTGCCGTACCAGGCGACCAGCCCGCGTACCAGCAGGCGCCAGTCGGCATAAGGGCTGCTGCGGGGGATTTCCCGCAACAACTCTTGGGCCATTTCCATCTCGCCAGCCTGGACCATTTCCAGCGCTCTCAACACCCGGTTGGCCTGGGATCGCAGGGGTTCCGGCAACTGTTCCAGGACTTGAGCATCCAGCAGGGCGCGGTCTTTGTTGCTTTCATCCCGCAAAGGTATCGGAACGGTCAACTCTGGGGCTGCCGGCCTGGACGAACCAAACCGCAGGTCGCCTTTTTTGCCACGCGCCTTGCGGTTTTTCCGGTTTCGCCGCGAACGGTTTTTTTGGAGCCCATGGGTGGAGCCACATCCCTGAAAAAAATGCCTCTGGACCTGACAGGAAACGCGGATTATTACAAATTTCCGGCCAAAACGGCAGTAGTTCGTTCCGCTCCAGTGACAGCACCATCGGTCCCGCCCTGCCGTTCTGGCCGATGGCCAGCCGGCCAAAGTGCCTTGCCGCCGGCACTTTCGACAGCTAGAATATGGCTCCTGTTTTTGCGGTACCGGGCAATGTCTTCCGTGGCCGTGTAATTCCATTCTTTGGCCTTTAATTCCCCTGTTGGCTCACGTTCCATGACAATTGACAAGACTCTGAAAATCAAGGCCGGTGCCAACAAGCAGCGCAATGTGCTGACTCGCAATGAACGCGTCGCCCGGCTGAAACAGCTCGACAAGTGGGACGAAGAATCCAGCGCGATCGGCATGCCCAAGGTTCGCGTCGAAAAAATCTCGATGAAAAAGAAGAAGAAAGTCAAGGAAGAAGGCGAAGACGACAAGAAGAAAAAGTAGTCCTCGTTCATCCGGGGCAACCATCCCCCCGTTTCCGGCCTCCACAGATACGGTCCGCTCCCGCAAAGCAGTTGTTTGCGGGCGCGGATTTTTTTGTCAGCTTTTTGCGGAATGTTCGTCATGCAAGCCGCCTTCATCCGGCAGACCGGACCGGCCGACGTCATCCAGTTCGGCGCGTTCCCCGATCCGCGTCCCTCCCCCGGACAGGTCCTCGTCCGGATGCGCGCTGCCGGTTTGAATCCGGTCGACTGTTACGCCCGCGCGGGTTTGCTGCCAGGTGAGTTGCCGATGCCCTGGATTCCGGGCTGCGACATTGCCGGCGAAGTCGTCCAGGTCGGCTCCACAGTCCGCGACTTCCAGCCGGGCGACCGGGTCTGGGCCACCAACCAGAGTTTTGGCGGACGGATGGGAACCTTTGCCGAACTGTGCGCAGTCGACCAGGAGTGGTTGTACAAAATTCCGGACTCCGTATCGTTCGATTATGCAGCGGCCGCAGCGCTGGTCGGTGTGACCGCGCACCTCGGGCTGGTCCATCGCGCGAACCTGCAGCCCGGCCAGACCGTTTTTGTGCGCGGTGGCGGTGGTTCCGTGGGCTCCATGGTGATTCAGATGGCGACCGCGACCGGAGCGCGGGTGATCGCTTCGGCGGGAAGCGATGAAAAAGTGACCCTCTGCCTGGAACTGGGAGCGGTGGCTGCAGTGAACTACAAATCGTCCGATGTGCCCGCTGCGATTGCGCGGTTCGCTCCGGCAGGTGTCGATGTGGTCTGGGATACCACGCGTCAGCCCGATTTTGTGCAGCTGGTGGGCGCCATGGGTGAACGCGGACAGATCGTGTTGATGGCTGGTCGCGAAGCACAGCCGCCTTTTCCTGTCGGGCCGTTTTATGTGAAGCAGGGAACGATGCACGGTATCATCATGCTGAAAATGTCACCGGAAGAAATGCGCCGCAGCGCCGCCGACATCAACGGCTGGCTGGACAATGGCGCGATCCGGCCGCAGATTGCCATGCGGTTGCCGCTGTCGGATGCCGCCCACGCGCACCAGTTGCAGGAGCGCGCCACTCTGCAACTGGACGGCAACCTGTCAGGAAAGATTCTGCTTCACCCCGATGGCTATTAGGAACCGGCAGGCAGACTGGCATCGACATGCACGCCGAAAAAGTCCCAGTCGAGAAAGTCCCAGTCGAGAAAGTCACAGGGTGCAGCAGGGGCTGGATACAGCGAGTTGGTACCCCGGGGTTCGAACTCGTTCAGAAGGCTGAGGCCTTCGGCGCACTGAGGCCGTCGAGAGTTGCAGCAAGAAACTCCAGCGCCAGAAACGCCGCATTCATCTGCCGTTCAGTGCGACCCGTGGCGAACAGTCGGAATTCCCCGTTCGCGAGGATTTCGGTCTGGTCCCCGTGTCTGCGACCGATACAGACAAAAATCAAACCGTCGCGACTGGAATCGATGCCCGGTCCCAAATGGCCTGTGATCGCCAGGGAAAGTGTGGCTTCGGGAGTGCACTGCAACACGCTTTTTGCCATCTCGCGGGTGACCGGAGCCGATTCCGCGGTATGCACCTGAATCCATTCCGCTGCCAGACCCAACCAGGCGGACTTGGTCGCTGCGCGATAGGTCACCATCGATCCACACAGAAAACCGCTGATTCCCGGCACACTGCCCAGTGTCGCGGCGATCATTCCCGCCGTACAGCTTTCTGCCAACACGATTCGCTGGCTTCCCAGCCGCTCCAGCCGATGCGGTATTTCGGTTGCGAGCTGTGACAGACGGGCACGCCAATCATTCAATCCGTCATTCATTGTTCGTCAAGGCTCACGTAAAGCGACAGTATTCCAATGTCTTTCAAAATCCCAATGTCTTTCAAACAGGTTTCCTCGCGACCATTCATCTTCTGGACGCTGAGGAAAAAACACAGGCCGCCATTATTTTAACGGTCGTTTCCGGTCGCAACTGGCCGTTCCAGGAAGGTGCATGTGGAAAAAGGGAAAAGCTCCTGCAATTTTGACAGACAGCTCCCGGCAAGGCCGGTATTGAAACAAAAAAGCCCGCAACAAACGCCATCCACGCGGGACGGCATTCGGCTGCGGGCCTGACAAAATCGCCTTGACTGCAGGGCAATCGAAACGATTTGTTATTTGATGTTGATCTTGCGCGGGCGGGCCTGTTCGCTTTTCGGCAACGTGATTTTCAGCACGCCGTCCTTGAACTCGGCCACCGCTTCGGAATCACTGACCGTTGCCGGCAAGACAACGCTGCGGGAAAAACTGCCAAAACGCCTTTCCACGCGATGATACTGTTTGTCCTTGCCCCCTTCTTCCAGTTCCTCACGGCGCTGACCGCGAATCGTCAACAGGTTATTCTCGACCTGAATATCCACATCTTCCGGCCGGATCCCTGGCAAATCCAGCTGGACTTCGTAAGCCTGGTCATTTTCGGTCAGGTCAAGTCGCACACCCAGCATGTCAGCCGGGCTTTCGTTCTGCCGGGACATCAGCGAATCGAACACGCCATCCAGTTCGAACAGCTCTTTGGGAAACCACGGCACCATCGACAGTGGCCCGCGGTTGCGACGCATACTGGAAACCGAATTGGACATGATTTTCTCCCTTGCCAAAAAAAACCTCTTTCGGCCCGCAACCCAGCAACTCGGGACAGACCCTGCCGGGTTGGCAGACCACTTGCTACGACGGTGCAAAATTTGCAAAAGCTGTGCCAAAACGTCTTTGGGAAGTCTGAAAAAAACGCCTCGCCAGTTTTTGCGGATTTTCTTGTTCAGTCAGTGCCGCCGGGCGAAGGTGCACGCTCTGGTGCAGATCAGTCCACCCGTCGCGGCAATCTTTGCTTTGGCACCACGGTCGATTGCAACCCCCTTGCAACCCCTGCCCAGCAGTGCGACTGCGAGAAAAAGATCGCGGTCCGGAGAAAGCCTGTTGAGACAACCTCTCGCATGCGACAACAGACAGGCGGATTCTCATTGGGTCCCGTTATGACCTGGGCCGGGGGTCATTGGTTCTTTGAGCTTCGGCCCGACTTCACCGGGTTCGATTCCACATCGTCGTACAGAATGCGCATCGGCGGAGTGTCGAGATCGTCCATCTGCCCGCTGCGGACGCTGTAGACAAAACCGAAGACAGCCACCAGCGCCAGCAACAGGGCGACCGGCAAGGCCACAAAAATAATACTCATGCTGGACCAGACTCATGCAGAGTGGGAATCGTCAGCCTGCATTCTAGCGGGAATGGCGAGCGGTCGAATGCGGATTCATCCCGGCGATCAGAAAAAACAGAACGAACATGATCGCCGCGGAAACGCTGGTCAGAAACAGAATTGCATTCATGGCAGAGAACTCCCATTCGAAAACCGGAATCGTGATCGCTCAAAACAGCTGCACCGCCCCACGACGTTCCAGTTTCCAGTCGGCAGGGTCGGGTTTGCTTTTTGGTTGTTCGCGAATGCTGTGCCAAAGCTGTTATTGGGCAAAATCCGCCAGAACACAGCGGTTTCCGCCGTTCCGTGGAATTACGGCCGCACAACGGGATGTGCGGCCAGAACACACTCCGCGCCGATTCGCCCAGTTGGGCTGGGACGATCAATCGGGAATAGCCGCCAGTCCCTTTCGCTACCATCGGATTCATCTGGTAGAGCGCTACCTGGACAGCTCCCAGTCGTGCAACCGCACTCCTGTCCCTCGGCCAATTCCGTAAATTGAACGTCCCAGGCCCAGTTTTTGCCAAATAAAACGGTTTTCAGCACCCCAAAAAAAATTGGAAAAAAATCCGGGATTTTTCTGCCGGGCTGCTTGACACGGTTTTTGGGGATCGTTCTGATTGCCGGGAACTCCCGAATCTGAAACTGATTGGACCAACTTGTCGAATTGACGAGGGGAGACTTTCTCATG
>JBGSVU010000129.1:0-1945 GCA_041752775.1 Pirellulaceae bacterium
GGGCCTCGATGGTGTGCATGAAATAAATGGCGGCACCGATCAGCACCAGGTCATTGATCGCGGCTTCGGAAACCTGGATCAGCTCGGTCAGACCAATCCGCGGCATTTCGTTGCCATACAGAACCAGGCCCAGCACCGGGCCGGTTATCACAATCAGACTGATCACCCACGCCGTAATTCTCAGCGGGTAGAATGGACGACGCAGCCAGGTGGTGGCCGTGGCAGTGCGGCCGGCGATTTCACCCAGCCGCCGGCAAACTTTGTTCAGCCCCGAATTGGGAAAGCGGTCAGCAATTCGCTGATTCAGTTTCGAGATCGTTTTTTCGACCTCTTCTAGATTCAACGTAAAGGATTTTTCATTCATGTCCGACAACGATTTTGCTGATGTCATGGAATACAATTCGTCGGGCGACAGGCGGTTCCTGGGGTCAATTTTGCCCCGTTTGCAAAGTTTTGGCCATATCAGGCTGGGCAATTCACTTTGCCAGGCTCTTTTCGCCCTGTTTCTGGGGTGCTGCCACGGTGCTCCCGCCGTGGCATGGACACCGCAAGTCGAAACTGGCGGAGAGCATCAGCAGGCCCAGGACCCGGGCAAAGCGGATTCAGTCGGGGGGATCGTCCAGTCCACGGATCCTGCGACAGCCGGTGACCCGCAAACCGACCCGTGGATTCATTCTGCAGACCAGACCGTGTTGCTGGACTCCCGATTTGACGAACCCCTGGAGGAATCCCGGTGGCGGTTGCTGGGAGGTGGATGGAAACAACAGAAGGATGGTGAAACCCCGATCCTTTCACTGACGCGTAAGGCATCGGACTATCAACCGCCACATCGCAGCCCATTGCACCTGGCACTTTGGCAAACGCCCGTTGGGGGGAATTTCTCGATCAACGTGATCGCCCGCAGCACCCACGAGGATTACAACCATCGCGACGTCTGTTTCTTTTTCGGCATGCAGGACCCGGCCCATTTTTACTATGTCCATCTGGCAAAGCGGAGCGATCCGCACGCCAACCAGATTTTTCTGGTGAACGGATCCGACCGCACCAAAATCTCGCTGACCACGACCGATGGCACCGACTGGGCGGGCACCAGGGACTGGCATCACGTCCGGATTGGGCGGAACTGCGAGAGCGGAGAGATCGCGGTCTGGTTCGACGACATGCAACAGCCCATCATGACCGCCAATGACAGAACACTGGTCGAACCGGGCTGGGTTGGGGTTGGCTCATTTGATGATACGGCAGATTTTCAGCGGCTGCAGATTGTCGTGCCCGCACAGGTGGAGAAAGCAGATCCTGGGTCCGGACAGAGCGAAGCGAATTCCGCCCCTGAAAAAGAACCAGAGCCCGAATCGCAGAAAAATTCGGGTGGTGGCGGACTGTGACCTCTGTTGACGGGCGGTGAATCCGTGGGGGCCCGCGCCGCGGATGGCGGGGCCTTACGTTTTTTTGTTGCGTCCCAGCAGGCTCATCAGGCGGGACATGCGTTTGTCTTTGCTGTGATGAACGGCGTCGGATTTGCGTGCCAGTTCCTTTTCGCGAACGGAGAGTTCTTCGCATTTTTTCTCGATTTTCAGCCGCTCGTTGCTCAGCCGCGCGCGTTCCATCGAGAGCTCGATTTCGGCATCCCGCATGGCCTGTTGCAGCTGGTCCTTGAGCATCTGGATTTCGCACAGGTCGGCTTCGGAAGCGTTGGCGAGTCGTTCGGAAATGTCCAGAACCTTGGCTGCGCCATGGGCCGAGTCGGCTGTGCTGCTGGCCCTCGCTTCGTTTTTCTTTTTGTCTTCCTGACCCAGACGTCCCAGCATTTCGCTGCGCTGTTTCTGCCAGCCTTTGAGGAATGATGCCGTTCCAATGCCGACGGCTTCGTCAAAGCAGCCATCATCTTCCTGGGTGGACTTCTGTTCGGCTGGGGATGCCGGCACGGGTACCGCAGCGGGTGGGG
>JBGSVU010000130.1:0-6621 GCA_041752775.1 Pirellulaceae bacterium
TCCCTGTTCGGGCAAAAGTCCGCTCGTGGTACATCCCCGACAATGGCCATACTGCAGTTATCCTGGTTATGCGGCCCAGTCGAACCGTCTTGAATTCGTGGACTACGATTCGTTGTGGAAAAATTGGTCAGCCGAGTACGGCGGCAAGGATCCTGTGGGCGGATATCGCCGTTTCGTCGAGCAGGGACTTTCGACTGGCGTCACCAATCCCCTGAAGGAGGCTCTTGACGACTGGGTGATCGGTTCGCAGGCGTTCCTCAAAAAGATTGTCCGTATGGCATCCGCTAAGTCGAAACAGGCCGATCAACGCCTGCTGCGCCGAAGTTCTGCCTGGTCTCCGGACGAAATTCTCCAGTTCGTGGCCGACTCCTATCAGGTCGACCGGTCCGAATACATCGGTTTTCGATCAAGGTCACCTGGGAGAGAGGTCGCAGCGTTGCTGTGCCGGCAACTGACGTCAACATCGCTGGCAGAATTGTCCCGACTTTTTGGTTTGGACCATCCTGACAGTGCCTCTAACCTCGTCCGCCGTGCAAACAGGCAAATTGCAAGCTCGCCGCAATTCAAAAAAAATCTGGAAACACTGCGCGACAGACTCCTGAAAACCGAAAACCAGGTCTGACCCCAATCGGTATTCAGTTGCCTTTCAGGGGAGGCAGAGGGGCGGAGTTGGTCCGGTTGCCTGTGGAACGAACGGGTGGGCTGGCACTGTTGTACGCCGGCAATGACACGTGGCCAAAACCTGCCGGGTCGGGGCGCAGTTCAGGACGATACCAGCTGCCCTGTTCCGGCACGTCTGCCTTTTCCTGTACACGTTGACCATCCTCGGACCCCGGGCCCGCTTCTTTCTTTCCTGCCGGCGTCGGAACACCGGGGGCGTGGAATTCCGTGTTGCTGTTCCAGTCCGGAGTGAAATCGCGGGGAGCGTAGTTCGAGCGGGGATGATATCCGGTCGGAGTGCCGTACGGTGGGATTCCGTAACCGGAAACCAGGCTGGAATTGACCTCGGACCAGGGGTTGTAATAGCTCACATCCGGACCTGGATTGCGCCAGTGGTAACCCGGGCCATTGCCGACACCCAACCAGCGGTCAAGACGTTGAATGGGTCGCCCGGTCCGGACAAACTGGGCCTCGGCGGACGAACCAGCCAGGAGGACTATGGCAGCAGAGACACCAACCAGTATGACCGTGCGAAACATTGCAGATTCCTTTCCGCGATTTTCATTTTGGGGCGAGTCGTCGTTTGTCAGGCGGGATTTGGCCGCCTGGGTGACGCCGGACTATTGTCTGTTCCATCGAAAATTTGACCGGACCGGGTTCACACTGCCATCGTGCATCCCGCCAGTTGGCAGAGTTTACAGACGGAAAAAACCCGACATGCGGGTTGTTCCGGTCAGAGGGAATGGACTGCCTGGAATACCAGCTGCGAGGCTGGCTGTATTCGGACGGGCAACCCGCCTACAGTTCGACAGAGATTTCGCGATTGGCCTGGCCATCGACCCGTTTCGTAACGTCATCGGACGTGTCGAACTTCAGGTCGGCCCCCGCGCTGCGAATGATCGCGTGGTCCCCTTCGGCGTCGAATCGCAGCGGTTGGCCCCACGCGTCCTGATAACTGGTGGCCACCATATTGGCGTCCAGCCACGATGGCAGATTTCCTTCGTGGGCAACGGCGTGATCGAGAAATTCTTCCGACAAATCCTCCACCAAAGCTACGGTTTTGGCATTCTGGGCCCTGGTTGCTTTTGCGATCCGGGCCTGCTGCGCCCTTTGTTCCTGATGCACACCAGACAGGGTCGCCGCAACCGCTATCGTCGAGATAATGGCCACGCCCACCAGGCTGATTACAGTCCCGGCGGTTGCCAGCCGGCGGGGGCGACGGCGGAGGGCGATCAGGTTCATGACCAGCGCGAACGGCGACAGAATTCCGGCCGTCAGGAGCGCGAACAGGCTGAACGGGAATCCGAAAAAAGCCCACCAGTTGAAGGCCCGCCGGCGCGGAGGCGTGCTGAATCCAATGTAAATCGGCTGTCCGTTGCGGCGATGTTCAAAAGGTACATGGAAGGCCATCTCAATATCCCCAAAAATTCCAAACCGGGCCGGTTAATCCTGGCGAAACCAGCGACGTGGAATCATTCGAAGACCACCCGGCGATCTTGGAAAAAAATGGGAAAGGACCAGAAATTCTGCGGCTCTTCCGCTCGGGCCTCCATTTTTCCGCCAAAAAACGCCCGTTTCGCGACGGGAAAGGCCACCTACTGCGATGCTGCAGTCCTCTCCACCGGTTCCAGCAACAGGCGCAGGCCTTCATTGATACCTGGCAGGATCTGTTGGCGAATGACCGGGGTTTCCAGCGTTCCATCGACGACGACCCACAGGATCTGCTGGCTGCCCGCCTGGTACAACTCACTCAGGATCGGGATATACAACCGGTTGCGTCCCATAACCGTGTAAAAGTTCAAATCGACCCGGTGACTCCAGTCCATCGTTCCGTTGCCAATCAGGCTGAGTGCATCCCCGTTCAGCTCAATCCGGTTCAAATCGATCTGGTCGCCGCGCAGTCCAAAGTCCACGGTTCCGGTATCAAACGCCGACCGCCGCGCATTGCCGGTCAGCATCGCCCCCAAGACATCCATCATCACCGGCATCTCGTACAGCCTCGCATCCGTCAGTCTCAAAACCCCGTCACCGGTAATCGACTCGCGGCTGTGCAAGTCACCGCCACACCGCAGGGCACAACTGGCGATTCCCCCGGTTTCACACACGCTGTCGGACAGACATCCCGCTGCACGACTGAGTTTGCCCTCTTTCAGAGTCGCCTGACAATAAAACCGCCCACCCTCTGCATCCCAGCAGCGGGCATCCAGATGCAATTCGCCGCCAAACATTTCGCCTTGCAGTGACTGTGGTCCCGTGCCGGATGAATCATTGGCCGAAGCGGCGAACATGCCGACTGCGACCAGATGGTTATCAAAACTCACGGGCCCGCGCAACCTGGTAATCCAGGCGTCGTACACGCTGGCTGCTTCGATATCCAGTTGGCCTGTACAGAGCGATTGGCCGTCGATCTGCCTACCGGCCAGAGTCAGCATTCCCGAAACGTTCCGAATCGGCAGTCCAGGAGACAAACTGGCGTCGTGGGTGTCGACGCGCAGATTCCAGTCCGACTGGAAAGTCCGCGCGGGAAAAACGGTCGCGGCTGATACCTGAGTCACCGGATAACTGACCAGGGCGACCGGTGAAGCTGCCGCAACTGCGGCAACTGGCCGGCTGGCAAAGGCCATTTCGCCACTGATCTGCACCACACCCGAAAAATCAATGTCCTCCAGTGCTTTTGCCAAATCTGCCGGCAGGGCTCCGAGCAGTTCATCGTTGACAGCGACGCTGCCCGCCGTCAGCCCACTCAGCACCAGTCGCCACGAGTCGTCATTCCAGGTGCCACTGGCCGCCGTGTTCACCCAGGCCCGGCCATGCACACCGCGCAATTCGGTCACCCGGAACTGGTTTTCGTCCAGTTCCATGTGAGCCGACACCCGGTCGAGTTGCCAGGGAAACTGTGCCGGTTTGATACTCAATCCGCTTTCTCCGGGCGCTGTCGGCGCGCTGGCGTCGGCCCGAATGGTTACCTTCATCGCATCGCCCGGGGTCGCTGGATCTGTCCCGGCCGGTACCGTCAGGTCGATCCGGACGAGGTTCACGATTCCTGCCGGCCGAATCTGGTCCCAGGCAGCCGCCGCCGCCGGTGGCAATGCCGCACGCACCTGGCTGTCCAGCACCAGGTCATCGGCAATCGCCGTCAGTTGCAATCCGCTTTCCGGTCGCCAGCGACCGCTGCCCTGAATTTGCGTGGTCGCATTCCGCCCCCTAATATCGACGAAATCGACATCGCGCCCTCTGGCAATCACCTGGCCGGTAACTTCCCGGACGGGATAATCAAAACGGGTGTGGCGAACGAGGCACTGTTTCAAATCGAGCGTAAACTCCAGCAGCGGGTCGGACTGGGCCGCCGATTTGACGAATCGCCCGGAGACTCCGAAAGCCCCGCGCGGTCGCAGGTCGCGAATCTGTTTTGCAATTTCGGGATACAGATCTACGGCGCGATAAAGTTTTTCATCGATCGCCAGTTCGCCCTGGCATCCGAAATCAATCTGGAACCGGGCGTCCGGTCCAGGCGAATCAATCCAGCCCCCCAGCTCGATGATTTGCCCGTTCTCCAGCGACTGGACCGAGAACTGGCAGCGGTCCGCGACCCAGCTGGCATTGCCCACGCAGTTTTCGAGCAACCAGGGGAAACGGTGAAAGCGGAACGACATGTCCTGGATGTTGGCGGCCAGATCGCGGGTGAACGTTCGCCCATCCCACCCCAGCTCAAAACGGAAGTCCGCGATTCCGGCCGGAGCAAACTGCTGGAAAAGTTTTGCAATTTCGGTTGGCAACCGGGCGGGTTCCAATGTCCCCACATCGAGGTCCTCGATGCGCCCGCTTGCTCGCCAGGGATGCTGCTGCATGCCGGACTGTCCGGGAATGCGTTGCAGCCCCGCCACGAGTTCAACCTGCAACTGGGCCGAGCCGACCTGGGCCTGGGCTGCCGAAATCCGGAGTTGTTCGGGAGAAACCGAAAAATCAAACTGGCCGCCTGTCACCGGCAAGGGCAACCCCGGTCCCAGCATCGCGAACTCGTGGACACGACCGCCGGCGGACCACTGCAACGGATGACCGGAAGTGGGGCTGTGAATAAAACCAATTTCGAGGTCGCCCTGAATCTGCAGCATTGACAGCTGCGGGATTGCGCGGCGGATGTCGAGCGGCAGCCACGCGAGGTCGTTTTCGCGAACGGTCAACCCCCGCGTTCTGATTTTGCCGCTGATGGCCTGATTGTCAGGCCAGACGGCGACGACGAACTGGCTGTTGCTGAAACGCGCGCTGTTGCCGGTGCCTTCAGCCACAAACATCCGGCGGTTGTGTTCGTCGCGTTTCAGTGCGGTTGTAAAATCGATATCGTAGAAAACCTGGGCAGCGGTGGAACGGTCGGCCGAATTTTCCAGAACCAGCCGGCATCTGTGGCCGGAAATTCCGGGCAGTCGCGGCGGCGGCTGTTTGGGTCGCAGGGCGCGAACCAGCGCCTGCAGTTCGTTCGCCGCGCACCACGCCTGGTCAATCCGCAATTCGGTGTTGGAAAACACGACCTGGTCCGGTGAAAAATTGAGATCCACCAGTTCCCGCAGATTTTCCTTTTGCAGCTCAACGGGGCCCAGGCGGACTGCAGCGTGGGTCTGGCCGCGGGCAAAAAACTCGACTTGCCCGACGGTCACCCCATGCGTGCTGGACCAGTGGGCGTCGCGGACCCCCACGGTCCATCCGCAGTCTTCCAGCCGCGCGTTGAGGACCTGCTCGGCAGCCCGCGTCAGTTCAGCGCCAATCCGGTCCTGCCCCATCCAAATCACCAGAACAAGGACAGCCGCCAGCGTCAACAGGACGAAAAACGACGAGCGCAGCAGACCCCAGAACCTCGAATTCCGGTTCTTGTGGGTCGCATGATTTTGGACCGATCGATACAACTTGGGCAACTGGTTTGAGGATACCGGACAGAAGTCGAACGCATCGCGCTGGCAGCAGTCTGATGTTAGAACGTTCCGCCATTTCTTGACAGACAAATTTGAATTGAGGCGGAAAACGCCGGCCGTCTGGTACCCAGCGAGGTTCCTCGACAATGGGTCGCGAGAGACGAAAAGAGTCAAGCAGCGCAGTTCGGGCAGTTTTAGGCGTTTTGCAGCGGCCAGACAGGGTGGATCGACCAGGCCCCACCGACGGAATTGCCGGAATGGACGATAGCGTCGGGTGCATGCATCAACTATTCTGCTACAGGATTTTCAATTTTAATTTCCCGGCCCGCTGTTCATCCGGTGGGCACCGGATCGAATCAGGAAAGAACCAGAAAAATGAATTTGACGAACGACCGGTTTGCGCCTGAGCGCCCGTCCAGTCTGATGTTTGTGGGCTGTTTCATTGCCCTGATCACAACGGCTTTTGCATTCATCACGCGGGCCTTTATGGTTAACGAACCAGGGATGTGGCCAGCCGATTTCGGATTGAACAAAGTCCAGCAACAGACTTTGTTCGGCCACGGCCTGTGGCCGTTTGCGATCAGCATTATTCTTTTCAGTTTGATCATTGACCGCATCGGGTACCGGGTTGCGATGCTGTTCAGTTTTGTCTGTTATGCCGTCTACGCCGGTTTCGCGATGCTGGCCTACAACGCTGTTCAGTCCACGGGACTGGAACCGGAAGCACTGGCGGCGGCCCAGAAAACCGGACTGTTTTATCTGACGATCGGATCGATCGTTTTGGGGCTGGGCAATGGGACCGTGGAGGCTTTCATCAACCCGGTTGTCGCGACCATGTTCACACACAACAAAACCAAATGGTTGAACATACTTCATGCGGGATGGCCAGGAGGCCTGGTGTTGGGTGGATTGATCACCCTTTACCTCGGCCAGCGTGCCGTGGACGACTGGCGCCTGCTGATCTACATCATCGCCATTCCTGCAGTGATCTACCTGCTGATTCTTGCGGGCGCAAGATTCCCAATCAGTGAACGGGTGGCTGGTGGAGCAACCTACC